>JAFTNI010000094.1 GCA_017451975.1 Clostridia bacterium | reverse complement strand
TGGAAATTTTATTTCTTGCCATGTTGTAAGAACCTCCATAAATTTTTAAAATAAAGTGAAATACACCATTTATAATTATAATACCACTTGTGAAGAAAAAAGTAAATATAATATTTAGAAAAAACTTATTTTTTTATGCAAAATTTTTTTTGAAAGCGGCAATTATTTTGTATATTTTGTTCTTTTCAGGTAAATTTCTTACCTATAATATACATAATAAGCTATAATTGTTCGCATTTTGCCGCCATGCTCAAGGTCTGGGGCTGTGAGAATAGCGCCTTCCAGGCTCATAAGCTCGCTTGCCTCAAGCTCGTCTACGTTGGCGCGAAAAATAACGTGGTTATCAGCGCTGACAATAAATTCGCCGTTTCTTATGTTGAAGCCGCCGTCGCGCCCTATAACGATATCCATATCTCCCTCGCGCTCGCTCGCGTAGCGCAGGCGGTTGCGCGCTATCTTTTCCGCCATAGCGCGGCGGAAGGCGGGCGTTTCCTCGGTCTTTTTCTTTTTAAATGGCCACATCGGTTTTACCTCCCTGCAATTTTTATATATACTATTATATCATATTTTTGCGAAAAAGTGAAGAGCAAGCCTTAAATATTGCTGTATTGTTTTGCTGGGATACTTGATTTTTGTATTTATATGTGATAAAATAATCTACGAGGTGATTATCTGTGAAAAAATATTCCTGGGTAAACGTTCTTATTTTTGCTATAGCGCTTATAACCGTTTTTTTTGTTATTTCCAAAAATCAGGACGTAAGAGATGTATTTATGAAATCTGTAAATGAATTTGAATTCTGCATATACCGTTTTGCCGATGGCGTGAAAAATGCTTTTTACGGCAAGCTTTGAAGATATGTTATAATTTATAAAAAGAGGTGTTATACGTTATTATGAAAAAAAGATTTTTGCTTGTAATACTCACGTTGTTTGCTTTGCTCAGCTCCGCCTCGTTTGCGGCGGCTACTTCGGGCGAGGGGCTTGCCGCCGACGGAAAATGGATTTATATCGGCATAATAGTGCTTCTTGTTGCTATCATCGCTGTTTCCATCTACATTGTTTGTACATATCTTAAAAGAAAATAAGCTTTAAAGCAGGTGTTTTTTGCACTTGCTTTTTCTTTTGAAAAAAATATTATATATTTTGTTAAATTTGTTAATTTTCTATTCCAATTTGTGAAAAAATATGTTATACTGAACCAACAGAAATAAATAAAGCTTTTTCCCGGAGGTTTTCAATGAAAAAGAACAGTACCGCCGCTTTGCCCGAGCTTGAAAAGGGCAGTGCGGTTAAGCGCTTCCTGCGCTTTTTGGCGGGGCTGAAGGATAGCGAATATCTTTTCCTTTGCGCCGCATTCTTTCTGCCGTTCGTGATAATGCTGGGCGTTTACGCCTGCTTGGAAATGCACCCGTTCGGCAACAACTCTGTGCTGATGCTTGATATTCAGGCACAGTACATCTATTATTACGAAGAAATCCGCTCGCTTCTCACAGAGGGCGGCAGTTTCCTCTATTCATGGAAGCGCACGCTCGGCGGCGAATTCATGGGCATTGTTGCTTACTACGGCGCAAGCCCGTATAACCTGCTTTTCGTGCTTTTCCCAAAAAGCATGATAGCCGACGCGCTTATGTTCGTTAACCTTATGAAAATAGGTTCCATGGGCCTCACGTTCGGTATCTACATTCACAAAACGCGCAAGCCCAGCGAAATGAAAACGCTCGCGCTTTCAACGATGTATGCCCTTTGCGCTTACGCCGTTGTGCAAACGCTCGACCCTATGTGGCTCGACGCAGTGGTGCTTTTGCCCTTGCTTATTCTGGGGCTGGAGGCGCTTATAAATGAAAAGAAGATAATTCTTTACATTTCCACGCTTACCATGGTATTCATCACCAACTACTACATCGGCTATATGACGGGTATTTTCACGTTTATCTATTTCGTTTACTACTACCTTGTAAACCGCCGCGAGCTTATAGAAAGATACCCCCTGCCCGAGGGCAATATCTTCAAAAAGGCAGTGGGTGCACACGGCGTGAAAACCTTTGCGCGCTTCGCCTTCGGCACGCTTATCGCGATTATGATAGCGGCGTTTATGCTGATTGCGGCGATATATTCGCTTTCTTTCGGTAAAAACAGCTTCCAGAACACAAACTGGGTTTTTGCCATAAGATTTGACCTTATTGAAATATTCAATAAAATGCTCATAGGCTCTTACGATACGGTGCGCCCCAACGGCTTGCCTATGATATACAGCGGTATGCTGGCGCTTCTCGGCTTGCCTATGTTCTATATGGCGCCCTCTGTAAAGCCTGCGAAGAAGATAGGCGCAACCTGCGTGCTTCTCGTGCTTATACTCAGCTTCGCCATTAACCCCATAGACCTTGTATGGCATGGCTTCAGCCTTCCCAACTGGCTTAACTACAGATATTCCTTCGTTTTCTCGTTCTTTGTTCTTCTTATGACAGCAGACGCGCTTTGCGACGTAAAGAGAATAAAAACGGGCAACGTTATCGGTGCGGCGGGCGTTATTATCGCGCTTATAGCCGTTGTGCAGCATATCAAATACCCTATCAACCCCGACCAGGGTCAGTTTGCTTCCGCAAGCACGAAAAACCTTACCTCTATTTTGCTTTCGCTTCTCTTTATCGTGGCTTACGTTATAGTGATTTACATGATTTCCAACAAGAAGCTTGAAAACACGGGCGCGTTTATGCTCGCCGCCGTTGTATGAGTGGAAATGTTCGCAGGCGGTATTACGAATATAGGCGATGTTATGAGAGACGTAGGTATGGTTCAATACGGCAGCTTTGTAAACGATAAGGGAGAGGAGGACTATACTTCCTACAATGCGGCGATAAACCGCATACAGCACGTGGTTGACCAGGTTACGGAAAACGATATTTCCTTCTACCGCATGGAAAGCAAGGTTTACCGCCGCCAGGGCGGTGAAAACGAAAGCATGGCTTTCGGCTTCAACGGTATAGCGCACTCGACTTCCACACTCAACGCAAACATTATAAGAATGTTCAATAATATGGGCTATGCTTCCCAATCTCACTGGACAAAATACCTCGGCGGCACGCCTTTCTCCGATGCGCTGCTCGGTATCAAATACGTTATTACCAAGGACGACCTGCTCGACAGCCGCTATTATGAAACTGCATACAGCGCGCTCGAGCACGCAGACCACGTAACACCCGTAAGCACCATTTACGCTATGGAAAACAAATATGCTTTGCCTATAGAATACGGCGTTTCCCCCTTCACACTCGAAGGTCTTACGGGAATGTCGCAGCCCTATTACCCCAACGCGGCAGACGCGCTCAACAAAATTACAAAATCGCTTTTGCTTAATAAAAACTACACGGATAATATATACGGCCCTATACACGCTATTGCCGCAACGGACGATTGCGTGGTGGAATACTTCTCCCAGCCCTGCAAGTATATAGACGATAACGGCGAGGAGCAGACAATTTCCGTGCCCTATAAATCCTTCAAGGTAAACGGCGAAAAGCCCACTATCCGCTTCGTATTCAACATGCAGGCGAACTCCCGCCTTTACGCGCACTTCCCGATGGATAACTTCGGCAAGGCTTGCGATATCTACGTAAACGGCAGGTTCGTATGCACTTACGACAGCGCCCAGGTAGTTGACCTCGGTGAATTCCAGAAGAGCGAAAAAATCACGGTTGAGCTCAGACTCTACGACGTTGGCGATTACGATACAGACTACGATAACATCTATTTTGCAAACGAATCCAATTTCTATTTCTTCTACTCCAATTACGATGCTCAGCTTAAAGCGCTCGAATACCTCAGCGAAGCTGCAATGAAGGTTGAAGATTACAGCAACACAAGCATAAAGGGCAAAATAAACCTTCCCGAAGGGCAGGACTTTATTCTTACGACCATTCCTTACGACGAGGGCTGGACTTGCTATATCGACGGCGAAGAAGCTGAAATAACGAAAGCGCTCGGTTCGCTTATATCTGTAAAGAGCACGGCGGGCGAGCACGAAATAGAATTCCGCTATATGCCGAAATGCTACGTTATAGGCTTTATAGTTTCGGGCGTGGGCATTGTTTCCTTCGCGGCTATAATCGTTTATACGCTTATAAAGAAAAAACGCGATGCAAAGGCGGCGGCTCTTGCGGAAGCAAGCGCGGCAGAAGCAGAGGCGCTTGAAGAAGAGCCCGAGGAAACCGCAGAAACAAAAGGTTCGCAACGCAAAAGAAAATAAATTTTAATACACCGAAAATGCTGTGCTGCGCACGGCATTTTTGGCGCAGAGGCAACGAAATGAAAACAGTGATTTTTGCACTCAACAGCTCCTATAGCCATACGAGCCTTGCCGCGCGCGCAATAGCGCGGGGCATGGAAAGGCACGGGCTTTACTATGAAATAATAGAAAAAAACCAAAAAGAAAAGCGCGCCGCCGTGCTTGCCGCACTTGCGGAAGCGGGCGCGGAGATATACGGGTTTTCCGCATATATCTGGAATATTTCCGATATGCGCGCATATGCATCGGCACTTAAAAAAATTCTGCCGCGCGCGAAAATCGTTTTCGGCGGGCCGGAGGTGCTTTTCGCGGACGATGAATTTCTTTCCGAAAACCCTTTTGCAGATTATATTATCCGCGGTGAAGGGGAAGAGGCTTTCCCAAAGCTTTGCGAAGCTATAGCCGCAGGCGAGGCGTGCGAGAGAATAATAGACGCGCCCTACTTCCGCGATTTTACCGAAAGCGGAATATATTACGGCGACGTGGGCGAAACACCGCATGGGCTTGTTTACTACGAAAGCGTGCGCGGCTGCCCCTTTTCCTGCACGTACTGCCTTTCTTCCGTTACGGAAAGAAAAATACGCGCAAAGAGCGCGGAGCGCACACTTGAGGACCTTTTGGGCTTTGAAAAATTCGACGGTATAAAAACGGTAAAATTTGTAGACCGCACGTTTAACTTCGACCGCGAGCGAGCCAAAGCCATATGGCGCGGGCTTTGCGGCGCGGAATACACGAAGGAATATCATTTTGAAATTTGCGCTTCACTGCTCGACGATGAAAGCGTGGAAATTCTTACGCACGCGCCGCGCGGTAAATTCCGCGTGGAGGTCGGCTTGCAAAGCACAACCCCCGAAACGCTGCAGGCTATAAAACGCACGCTCGACGTGCCGAAAACGCTCGAAAACACGCGCCGCATTTACGAAGCGGGGAACGTTTGCGTTCACCTCGACCTTATTGCGGGCTTGCCGTATGAAGATTATGCCTCTTTCGGGCGCTCGTTCAACGATGCATACGGCTTTTGCGACGAGCTTCAGCTTGGCTTTCTTAAAATACTTTGCGGCTGCGAAATGGAAAAGAACGCAGAGCGCTATGGCATGGTCTATTCCTCAGAGCCGCCCTATGAGGTTCTGGGCACAAAATGGATCTCATTTGCAGAGCTGACGCGCTTGAAGCTTACAGACGAGTTTAACGACCGCCTTTCCAACGGAGAAAGCTTGCGCAATACTTTTCCGTGGCTGCCGCTTGAATACGGTAACCCGTTTGAATTTTTCGAAAGGCTCGGTGAATTTTTTGAAGAAAAATACGGCAAGCACCACGACCTTGCCAAGCTTTCACAGGTAAACGTATTTCTGCTTGTGCTGGAGTTTGCGAAAAAGGCTTTGCCCGATGCGGGCGAGGCACGCGCGCGCCTTGCGCTCGATTTCCTTTTGCACGAAACGCGCAAGCTGCCGCACGAGCTTGCCGAAGGCGTTATACCTTGCGAAAGCCTGAAGGCAGAGCTGATTTTGCTCGTGCCGAAGCACGAGCGCGCTAGCTGCGAAGTGGCGTATTTACCCTTTAAAAGCGAAAACTACATTATAATAAACAGAAAAACAAAAACTTTGATTGAAACGGAGGTGGCACAAAATGGCATTTGACGCAGGTTTTACAAGTGCTGTTTGCGCAGAGCTTACAGAGCTTTTGGCAGGGGCGAAGGTTGAAAAGGTGACCGAGCCCACGAAAGACGAGCTTCTTATAATTTGTTATAAAGCGGGGAAAACGCGCAAGCTTTTCCTTTCCGCCAACCCCGCGCGCGCAAGAATTTGCATAACGGAGCAGAGCTTTGAAAACCCGAAGGTTTCGCCCATGTTCTGTATGCTTTTGCGAAAGCATCTTGCGGGGGCAACAATTTCTGCCGTGCGCCAGCAGGGCTTTGAGCGCGCTGTGGAGGTTGACTTTTCCGCATACGACGAAATGGGTTTTACAACGACGAGAACGATTGTTATTGAAATTATGGGGAAATGCAGTAACATTATGTTACTCGACGATAAACGCAAAATACTCGGTGTAATGCGCGCGGTAGATTTCACCACAAGCGGAAAACGCCAGGTTTTGCCCGGTATGACTTATGAGGCGCCGCCCGCGCAAGAGGGCAAGGTGCTTGCCATGAACGAAACGGAGGCAGGTTTTACCGCGAAAGCCGAGGCTTTCGAAAAAAGCAAGAGCGCGGAAAGCTTCTTGCTTGCAAACTACCTCGGTCTTTCGCCGCTTGTAACGCGCGAAATCGCTTTCCGCGCGGGCGCGCTCGGAAAAGAGATAGGCGAAGCCGATAAAGCCGCGCTTTTTGCTTCGCTTAAAAGCTTTTGTGCGCTTATAGGTGGCGAGCGCAAGCCCACGCTTTTGCTTGGCGAGGAGGGTGCACCCGCGGAATATTGCTTTTTTGATATAGAGCAATACGGCGCATCTATGGCGAAAAAGAATTTCGAAACGCTTTCCGCCATGCTCGATGAATTTTTCGGCGAGCGAGATAAAATAGCGGCGATGAAAACGAAAACGCACGACGTTTCGCAAATAGTTTCCAACGCCAAAGCGCGCATAACCAAAAAAATAGGCTATATCAAGCGTGACCTTACGGAATGTAAGGAAGCGGAAAAATATAAGCTCTGGGGCGACCTTATAACCTCCTCGCTCTATATGATAAAGGGCAAGAGCAACTCCTGCGAGGTTGTGAACTACTACAGCGAGGAAATGGAAACGGTTAAAATTCCCCTTGACGTAAAGCTTTCCGCTTCACAGAACGCGGCAAAATACTTCAAGAAATATACAAAACTGAAGAAAGCAAAGGAAATTTTAACGGTTCAGCTGCGCGAAGCGGCAGATGCGCTGGAATACCTTGAAAACGTGGAAACCTCGATTAATCTTTCCGAAAACGAGCGTGACGTGGCAGAAATAAAAGCCGAGCTTACCGCGGCAGGGTATATTTCCAAGGCAAAGGGCGCGGGCGATAAAAAACCGCAGAAAAAAGCAGAAATCGTGCCGCTTAAGTTTACCACAAGCGGCGGCCACCTTATTCTTTGCGGCAAAACGGGCGCGCAGAACGACTACATTACGACGAAGCTTGCTAAAAAGAGCGACTGGTGGTTCCACGTTAAAAATAAACCCGGTTCGCACGTTGTGATGGTTTGTGAGGAGGGCGAGGACCCCGATGCATCGGAGTTTACCGAGGCGGCGGAAATTGCGGCGTACTACTCCAGCCTGCGCGAGGGCGAGAACGTGGCGGTCGACTATACTCTTGCTAAAAACGTGAAAAAGCCCGGCGGCTCCACGCCCGGCCACGTTGTGTATTACACGAACTACACGGCTTACGTAGACCCGAAGAAACCGAATAATTAATGAATTAAATGTGAAAACAAGCCTTTTTCGATGCAAAAAGGCTTGTTTTTTGATGAAAAGCAAACAAATGTTCGTAAAACTATTGACAAAACAAGAAAAATATGGTAAAATACACTCAAGCAAAAGGGAAGCGCCCTATCCCCGTTGGGGCGCCGCCTTTTGCGAAGATGATTTCAAGGGATAAGAAAAGGAGTGATTTTTACGAACAGATATTTTTCGGGCGCGGAAGACGACTATTCCTCCGACGATTTTTATGAAAAAACCGAAAAAACGCCGCGTGTGCTGGGCTATTGCGACCACTGCGGCTTTGCGATATATTCCGTAGGCGATGCACTTATTGTGAACGAAAGCGAAGACCTTATTCACGTTGCTTGTTGGCCCGAATATTCGCAAGAACATATGTTTGATTTTGCCCAAAGGGCAAGCGATGCCGCGTGCTGAATTCTATTCTTTCGTAGCATCAATTTGAATGAAACAAATAAAATATTTCCCGATGCCGCCGCTTTTGCCGAGCGAGCCGCAAAGTATTTTCAGGATTGCGACAATACGGTTATTTTTTCTGCCGCCTGCGCTTCCTGCAAGAAAGAGGAAGGCTGCCTGGACTGCAAAAAACGCAGAACCAAGCCATATACTCTTTCGGGGCTTTGCTTCGCTTTAGGTATAACCAAGCGGCAATTCAAAGACTTGAAAACGAACAAATGTTTCTGCGATGCCGTGGAGCTTGCGCTTCTTAAAATAGAGGCGTATATAGAGGAAAACTGTATGAGTGGCAACTTCAACGGCACTTTCGCGCTCGCCGTGCTGAAGGAAAACTTCGGCTTTGGCAAAGAAGAGTGCGAAAGAGATTTTTCTATAGCTTTTGCCGATGGCGCGGAGATGTTTGCGGAATGAAAAATTTGGTTTTTGATATGAAGCCCTCTGAAAAGCAAAAGGAGTTTATGCTTTCAAGGGCGAAATACACCGCGTACGGCGGAGCGCGCGGCGGCGGGAAAAGCTGGGCGCTGCGCTACAAGCTTTTGCTTTTATGCCTGCGCTATGCGGGAATACGCACGGTAATTATCCGCCGTACGTTTCCCGAGCTGCGCGAAAACCACGTGGGCGCGCTTTATGAGCTTGCCGTGAAAACAGGGCTCGCGGAATACAGCGAAACGCACAAGGCTTTCAATTTTATAAACGGCTCTGTAATAAAGCTTGGCTACCTTGCAACGGAAAGCGACCTTTTGCAATACCAGGGGCAGGAATTCGATATTATAGCGCTCGACGAAGCAACACAGCTTTTCGAAAAGGCGTTTGCCATGCTTGCGGCATCGCTCCGCGGCGCAAACCCCTTCCCAAAGCGAATGTACCTGACGTGCAACCCGGGCGGTGTGGGTCATGGTTGGGTGAAAAGGCTTTTTATAGACCGCGCTTTCCGTAAAGGGGAAAACCCCGAGGATTATCGCTTTATACCGGCGCGCGTTTACGATAACGCGCCGCTTATGGAAAGCAACCCGGAATATGTGAAGCAGCTTGAAATGCTGCCCGAGGAGCTGCGAAAGGCTTGGCTTTTCGGCGAGTGGGACGTTTTTGCGGGGCAGTTTTTTACGGAGTTCGATGCGCGCGTTCATTCGGCAAAGCTCACGTTGCCGAAAAACGCGGAGCACTACTGCGCGCTGGACTACGGGCTTGATATGCTCGCCGCGCTATTTATAGCGGTTGACGGCGAGGGCAGAGCCTACGTTTACGACGAGATTTATGAAAGCGGGCTGATTGTAAGTGCGGCGGCAGAGAAAATACGCGCAAAAAGCACAGAAGATATGATATTTATAGCGCCCGCCGACCTTTGGAGCAGGCAAAAGGACAGCGGCAAAAGCATTGCCGAGCTTTTCTCGGAAGGCGGAGTTTACCTTACTAAGCTTCGCCCCGAAAGGGTTGCGGGTTGGCTTGCGCTGAGGGAATGGCTCAAAACAGATGAAAACGGGCGGCCGATGATGAAAATAGACGTGAAATGCCAAAACATTTTGCGCACCATGCCGCTTCTTATGCACGACGAAAGGCGGCATGGCGACGCCGCCACAGAGCCGCACGAAATAACCCACGCGCCCGACGCACTGCGCTATTTCGCTTCGTTCCGCATTTGCGCGGCGAGGGGCGAGGGCAAGAAAAGCTTTATGCGCGGCAAAATTTAACCTTTTAAAACGGGGTTTATATACAGGAGATTTGAATGAACTTAAACTTTACGAAAAAAAGCAAAAAAACAAGCGAACATTTGTTTGTTTGTGCCGAATCGCGGGAGGAGCGCATAGCCGAGCTTTTCCGTGATGCGGCAAGCGCGCGCACCGCGGCCGAGGAATACTGGCAGAAAATGCGTGCATATTACAGCGGCACGCACGAAACCGCGCGCAAAACGGGCGCGTTTCTTGCTTCGGTCAACCTGCCGTGGAAGCCCGCGCAGATAGCCGACGGATATATGCATACGGAAAGCCAGATCGTGGCAAAAACACCCGATTTTGAATTTGCCCCGCGCTCGCACGAGGACGGCGAAGCCGCTAAAGCGCGCGAAAGCATAGTGCGCTACATATTTGAAAACAACGATATGGAGCGCAAAAACGCCGTAAACGAGCGAAGGCTGGGCGTTATGGGCAGCGCAGTGTGGAAGGTTTCGGCATACCTCGATGAGCGCGGTATGCCCGAAATCGCCGTGGAAAACCCTTCGCCCGCGAGCATTTACCCCGACCCGAGCGCGGCGAGCGTGGAGGATTGCGAATTTATCGGCTACGCATACAGAATGAGCAAAATGCGCGCACGCCGCGTTTTTGCCGAGGATTTTGCGCGCATGGGCACGACGCTCGATGCGCTTATAGAGGAGGCGAGGAAAGACGGCAAAAAGAGGGAAAAGCTGGACCTTGACCTTTTCGATGAAAAATGCCCGACGGTAGATGTGCTGGAATGGTGGTTCCGCCAGAGTGACGACGGCGTTTATATCGGCGCAGACGGAAGGGAAAGCGCCTATGCGCGCGGCGACGTTGCGCTTTCCATACTCATAGGCGGCAAGGAAGTGCGCTACGTGCCGAAATTCTGGGAAAATACTGTTTGCACGCGCTTTCCGTTCGTGGTTTACGGGCGTATCCCGCGCGAAGGCTCCTTCTGGGGCAAAAGCGAGCTGGAGGAGGTAATACCGCTTATAGACGCGGCAGACAGGCAGCTTGCTTTTGCCCAGCTTAACGCGGCTTTTTTTGCAAACGACGTGCTTGTATACGAGGAAAACGCCTTTGCACCCGATAGCTTTCCCGATAACCGTCCCGGCGCCGTTTGGCGCTTGCGCCCCGGTATGGTAGATAAAGTCAAGCGCTTGGGTGGGCTTGGCGAGGGCAGCGAGGCGCACTACGATATTGTGGAAAGATACCGCAAGATGATAAAGGAAACGCTTGGCAACTACGATTATATGCAGGGCGACTATTCCACGAATGTCAGCACGGCAACGGGGCTTGCCTTGCTTTCCGACATGGCATCGGCGCGCATGAGTGCAAAAAACGTATGCAAAAAAGCGGGCTTTGCAGAGCTTTACCGTCTTATTGATATTTTCGCGCTTGAATTTTACACGAAGGAGAAAACCGAGCTGGTGCTTGGCGAGGGCGCGAAAACCAGCACAGATTATTTTGCGGAATACGGCTATATTCCCAAAATAGACGTGCGCATACACATAGGCGAGGGAGTGGAAAATTCGCGCTCGTTCACAGCATCTGCGCTTTCGGAGCTGGCGGAAATGAACATAACGGCGGAAAACTACCCGCTTGTGCGCGCATATATAAACACGCTTGATATACCCGCAAAGGCGGAAATTACGGCAGAGCTTGATAAGCGATTTGCCGAAAACAAAGGAGAATGAAATGGAAGAAACAGAAATTAAGGAAGAAACCGCGCCCGAAGAGAGCGCGGCAAAAAACGAAGAAGAAAAGAACGAGGGAGCAGAGCCCATGCCCGACATGGAAAATGTAAACGAGGAAAGAGCCGATGCAGCCGAAGAAAATGCGGAAATAAGCGCCGAAAGCTTTGCAAAAACGCTTGCAAACCCCATGTTTGCCGTTTTTGCACGCGGCAGAAGCGGCGGCATAGAAGAGGCCGTGCGTGATTTTGAAAAAATGCTTTCTGCCGGCAAAGAGGGCATCAGCGAAGAAATGCTTTTGAAAATGACACCCGGCGCATTTGAGTGCGCGGGCGACGTGGCGCTTTCCGAGCGCCAGCGCAAAATTGCCCGCCAAGCGGGCATGTCTTACCGCGAATATTATGAAATTATTCGCTCTATTCCCACAAAAACAAAATAATTTTAAATAAAATAAGGAGATTTTATATAAATGAATGACGTATACACATGGTCGGACGATATGTATCCGATAGTAAAAAAATATTTCGATGAAAGATATAATTCCCGCGTGAACTTCATTTCCGAGGTTGCGGGCATTGTGAAGCAGGATGAGCTTTCCTATAATATCGAGGGCTTGGGCGGCTATGGTGAGCTTCCCGTTTACTCCTCGGCAGAGCTTGCGCGCTCGGGCGGCACGAAGGGCTTTATTGCCACGGTTACGCCCACCGAGCACGCGCTCGCTTTCCCCGTGGAATATAAGAACGCGAAAAACAACATTGTTGCCGAGGCTAAAAAGGTAGGCACACGCCTTGCCGATTCCGCTTATATGACGGTGCTTCGCGAATTTTACCGCACCTTCCAGAACGCATATACGGCGAAGGGCGCCGACGGTGTTATCTGGGCTTCCGTAGTGCACCCCGTAAGCACAGAGGAGGGCGCGAAAACGTTTTCTAACTTTATGACGGAAAACCTTTCTGTTTCTGCAATTCTCGAAGCGCAGAAAATGGCAAATTCCTTTGTTACAAGCGATGGCTTGCCCTTTGTTTCCAACCTCGATTTGCTTCTCGTAAGCCCCGAGCTTGAGGAAACCGCAAGAGAAATTTGCGGCAGAGATGCTTCGCTTGCTCCCCTTGCAAACCCCGAAACGGGTGTTGGCGCAAACCCCGTTC
>JAFTNI010000093.1 GCA_017451975.1 Clostridia bacterium | reverse complement strand
TTTGTTTGACTTTGTCAATCAATCATAAATCTTTGTTGTTCAATTTTCAAGGACCGTTTGCACTGCCGTTTCCTCAACAGCGCTCCACTAGTATAGCACACACTTCCCATTTTGTCAACACTTTTTTTGAAATTTTTTTAAAAATTTTTGTTTTTTTTTGAAAAATCGAATTTTTGCCGTTTTTGATATCTAAACAATGCAGAAATCGCGCTTTTTAACCCTTTTTTCCTTGTTTTTTGCTTTAAGCCTTTTGACTTTTTCGATATTTTAGGCTTTTTTTCTCGCTTTTTCCCAAAAAAAACTTTTTGATTTTTTTGAAAAATTTCCTTTTTTAACTATTGACAATCGATGGAAAAATGAGAAATTCTCGCCTTCGAGCGCTCATAAATATTTCAAATTTCAGATAACTTCTTTTTCTCAGCGAGCGCTCTGTTGATTAAAATAATTTCGCACATAAAAAAGCATTGTGCCTATATATAATATAAAGGAAGGCAATTAAAGAAATAAGAACCCAAAGAATTTCACCGCTTAGCGCAATTTTCTAATATCAATAAGAAAAAGCGCCCGCCTGACGGCAAACGCTTTCTCTTAAATTAAAGGAAGAAAATGAAAAAATTAAGGAAATAAGCAAGAATTATTTACCCGCGAAGAATGCTTCAAAGAGTTTGGCCATATAATAGCCGTCATCTGTGCCGCCGAATTCGCGCACGGCGTGCATTGCAATCGTGGGGTTACCGATGTCTACGGAGCAAACGCCGTAGTTTGCGGAAAGAATAGGGCCTATTGTACCGCCGCCACCCGTATCGCTGTGATTATTGAACATCTGATAAGGGATTCCCTCTTTTTCGCAGAGCGTACGGAAGAACGCCGTACCGCGCGCGGAGGTGGAATAGGACTGCTTATAATTGAGCTTGAGAACAGGGCCGCCGCCGAGCTTAACCTTAAGCTGCGGGTCCTGTATACCGAGGTAAGAGGGGTGTGTTGCATGGGCCTGGTCTGCCGAGAAGAGCATGGAGCTCGCAAGCGCACGGTATTTATCCTCTGTATTATAACCTAACTTTTCACAAATGCGGTCTACGAGCTGCATAAGAGTGTTGCATCTCGCGCCTCTGTCGGAATTCGAGCCGATCTCCTCGTGGTCGAAAATAACGGCAATAGAGTTTGCCGCGCTTTCTTCCATTTCGCACATACCCGAGATAATAGCATGAGCCATCGCACAGTCGTCGAGGCGGGGAACGGAAATAAATTCCTCGTTCACGCCAACAAAGCAAGCGGGCGATGCATCGTAGGGTGCAAGCTCATAGCTGAGAATATCGCTTTCGCTTACGCCAATATAATCTGCCAGGTATTTTGTAAATGTCGTTTTTCCATCGGGGCAAGCGGCAAAGAACGGGCGGATCTCGTTCTGCACGCTGAAGGAAGCGCCGTCGTTCTGCCCTCTTTTTACGTGGGGAGCAGCGCTCGGAATAAGAAGCACAGGCTTCTTCATATTTACGTTAACCGCGCGGAAGCCTTTTTCTTCATCTTTAACATATACACAACCCGCAATAGCGAGAGGTCTGTCTACCCAGCCGTGCACAAGTGTGCCGCCGTACTGCTCAAGGAGCAATCTTTCATAGCCGAGGTCAACGGAAGAAGGAACAGTTTTCACACGGAAGCCGGGGGCATCGTGGTGCGCCGCACCGATACGGAAGCCCGTTTCGCGAGGTTCGCCGCCTATGCGGAAAGCCGCAATCTGCGTGCCCGCTTTTTTCATATAATAAAGCTTGCCTTTTTCGAGCTGCCATTCTTCGCTTTCGCAAAGTTCGACCGCGCCCGCCGCCAAAAGGAGCTTTTCAAGTTCATCTACAGACTGAAACGCCGTGGGGGCGTTATCAAGATAAGCAAGAAGTTTTTCTGCGTATTTTTTCATTTCACTCATCGCAGTATCCTCCTATATTTTATTTACATTTACTATTCTACCACAAAGTTACGAAGTTGTCTACATATTTTCGAAAAATTTTATTTTCAACGTCAAAAAGACAGGCAAGCATTTCAGCCTGCGCCACCTTTATTTTTCACCATATCCTCAATAATGAACTTTATATGTGCAATCTCCGTTTCGGAAAGACGTTCAACTTCAATAAATTTTCTATCGTCCAATCCAAGCAAATAGTCCGTCGATACAGAAAAAAACCTTGCAATTTCCACAAGCGTCTCTATTGATGGCAAAATGTTATCGTTTTCCCAATTAGAAACGCTTTGTTTGCTCACATTCAGCTTCTTAGCAAGCTCCACTTGGCTTAAATTCCTAGCCATTCTCAATATTTTTATTCTTTCATTCAACATATTTTCACCGCCCAAATACAAATATTACAATACTATTATATTTTTTAACTTGACTTTTATAAAATACTATGGTATTGTAATGTTGTACTCTTACGAGTCAAATATATTTTTTTGAAAGGAAAAAACATGAAAAAACTTTTGGCACTTTTTTTGGCACTTACAATGGCAGCTTGCGTATTTATTTCCTGCGCACCGTCTGCCCCCTCAACAGAGCCCGGAACATCAGACACATCAGGAACATCGGGGACATCGGAGACATCGGGGACTATCAAAGAGCCGTGGTACTCAACAACAACAGGCACAACCCCACCTATAGTTCATACAACAGCAACAACCACACCTACAATTCAGACAACGGCAACAACCAAGCTCCCCGACGTTCCCGAGCTCGACAATATGAACGCAGTCGAAAGCATCAGGAACGGCTACGAAAACGTCGATTTCCAAGGTCACACGTTCATCTTCGCGGCTCCCATCAATACAACAGACGGTTGGTCTTCATATGAAGTTTGCGGCGAGCAAGACGGCGCAGGCCTTATTGACGATTCCATTGCAAAAAGAAACGAGCTGCTCAAAAAGCACTACAATGCAAACATAAAGGTAGTTGATGTAAATGGCGCCGCAATCGGCAACTCAAGCCACGTCGGTGATAACAACATCGATATAGTACTATCCAAATACAACTTATCGGGAATAAACCAAGGCACAACGCAGCAGGGCACACAGTACGCTCGCAGCTACTACAACCTCCACAGCCTCGGCATAGATTTCAATAAGCCCTGGTGGGACACCGCATTCATAAATGACACCACAATCGACGGCAAAATGTACGCAGTTCTCGGCGCATTCTCAACCACCGCCTTTGACGCTACACAGGTAATATATTTTAACAATACGGTAAGAAAAAACACACCCGCGCTTAAAAACGTAGATTTTTATGATCTCGTATACAACAATGAATGGACGCTCGACACATTCATGGAGCTTGTAAGACTTGCAAGGCACGACGACGGTGACGGTAATATGGTGCTCGGAACAGACGACGTATTCGGTTATGTCTCTTCAAGTTACAATATTCACGGTCTTTACTTTGGAGCAGGTCAAGGTTATATCAAAAAAACAGACAGCAAATTCGGCGGCACTACTTTTGAAAGCGCATTCGACCAGGATGCATTAAGCGTTACAGATACAATCATATCTATCTACTCAAGCGATTCCAGTGCAATTACAGACTATGTAAATGTAAGAAGAATGGCAGAGAGCAATTTAACTCTCTTCACTACAGAAACACTCAAAATGGCTACCCTGTTTGGAGGTTCCTCTATAGATAAGCCCGATTTGGGAATTCTCCCCTTCCCTAAGCTTAACGCCACACAAAACGATTATAACCACAATGTTGATAACCATATGATCTATCTCTACGTTACAACAAGCTCCACTAACATCGCAAAAATAGCAGAATTTCTCGATTTGTATGCTTACCATAGCTACTACACAGTTTATAAGGATTATATAACAACCCACGGCGAAGAGCTCACGGGCAACAAGAAAACAACCGATATGGTAGATATCATTCTTCAATCCCATTATATTGACCTTGTATATCATTATAACTTTGGTCAAAACATCGACACAGCTTACACTCAAGGCGTAAGGAATGCGCTCCCCTCTGTTTGGGGTTCCGAACCCAACCCCATATATAACTTGAGATCAAGCGCCTCCTCCATAACAGCTGCGGCAAACAGCTACAGAGACAAAATTCAAGGTCTTGAAGCATAATTTTAATAAAATTCAAAAACACCTCGGAAAAACCGAGGTGTTTTTTCGAAATTTCCGCAATGCGTAGCAACCGCCACTAATTCCCGCCTATTTTTAAAACTTTTTCCTAATATATTTTTAAAACATCTTGCAAATATCTTTTTATTGTGATATAATACAATTTTGTAAGGCATTTTTTATGCAAAAATAATATTAAAGAAAGAAGATGACCTAAATTGACAACATCATCAACCATTTTTCTTACCCTTTCTATAGCGCTTCTCGCGGGCCTTTTGCTTTCCCGTCTTGCAAAGAAGGTAGAGCTCCCCGCCGTAACGGCATATCTCGTTGCGGGCGTTATCATCGGCCCCTTCCTTCTCGGTCAGTTCGGTATAGGCTTCAACAGCACAACGAACTCCCCCCACAACTATTCCATGCTCTGCGACCTTGCGCTCGGCTTCATCGCCTTCGCTATAGGTAATGAATTTCGCCTTTCCCACCTTAAAAAGATAGGCAAACAGGCAACCGTTATAGGTATTTTCCAGGCAATTTTCACAACACTAGTGGTTGACACCGCACTCATCACTCTTTCGGTAATTCTCAAAAACGTTTCCGGCAGCGATATTTTCCCCCTCCCCGCCGCAATAATACTCGGCGCAGTTGCAACGGCAACGGCACCCGCCGCAACGCTTATGGTCGTTCGCCAATATAAAGCAAAGGGCCCCGTTACGGATATACTTCTCCCTGTTGTTGCGCTCGATGACGCAGTAGGCCTTGTTGTTTTCGCAATTTCCTTCGGCGTTGCAAAGGCTATCAACACAAACACGGTAGACCTTGTTTCCATGCTCGTGAACCCCTTGCTCGAGGTTGTGCTTTCCATCGCACTCAGCGCGATTATGGGTTACCTTTTCACATTCTGTGAAAAATTCTTCCTTTCCCGTTCCAAGCGTATGGCAGTTTCCGTAACGTTCGTTATGCTCACGGTTGCCATTTCCTCGCTCAAGTTTAACATAGGCGGTGTCCACATCGCATTTTCCAGCCTTCTTGCCTGCATGATGCTCGGCACGATCTTCTGCAACATATGCGACTTTTCCGAGGAGCTTATGGAAAGAGCAGACCGTTGGACAGCGCCCTTGCTCGTGCTCTTCTTCGTAATAAGCGGCGCAGAGCTTGACCTTTCCGTTTTTTCAAACTGGGTATTCGTTCTTATCGGCGTAGCATACATCGTATTCCGCTGCATCGGTAAATACTTCGGCGCAAGCATAAGCGCAAAGGCTACGCACTGCAACGAAAATATAGTAAAATACCTCGGCATCACGCTCTTCCCTCAGGCAGGCGTTGCTCTCGGCATGGCAAGCCAGGCCATTGCCTTCGGCGGTGAAACGGGCACGATAGTTCAGAGCATCACGCTCTTCTCCGTGCTTATTTACGAGCTTGTAGGTCCGTACCTCACAAAGGTTGCGCTCACAAACGCAGGCGATATAAGCGGCAAGGAATTCAACGCGCGTGAAGCCGCAAGAATTGCTATTCAGAAAAAGAGAGCAGCAGAAAAAGCAAACCCGAAATCGCAATCGCACAACGCATATCGCCACTTCTTCAACAGTGCATACGATTACGTATTCAGACGCGAGCACCACGAAGTTCAGAAGCAGAAAGCCGAAAACAAAGGCGATAACAGCGAAACAAAAGAAAATAAATAACGAAAATAAAACCGCACCCGTGGGTGCGGTTTTTTTGATTCATTCTGCCGTTACAACGGTAAGCTCGCTTATGCTGATAAATTCAGACGTACCGCCCGCTTTGCCGGCTATGCGCACGCCAAGGCACTGTGCAGGGGCTTTGAGTGTAAGAGTATATGCCTCAAAATCATTGCCGAAATCGGCTTTTTTCTCTCCCTTCGGGTACGGCGAGGAAATTTCCGCTTCAACAGCCTTCCATTCGCTCCCTGTGAAGATTTCCACGCGAATTTCGCCGCCTGCAAACCAGCCGCCGTTTTCAAAATGTCTGCCTTCGGTAAAAATCACGCCCGTAACCGTTTTCTGAGAGGTGTAGATACAGCCTACGTACGCATCGCCGCCAACGGGCGTTTTCGTGTATGTATCGTACTGCGTTTTGGCATCTGTGCCCACCTTGCCGTCGAAGATAACGGAAATATCCTTTGCACCGCTTCCCTCGGGCTTTGTAACGCTGCAAACGGGTATTACTATATCGTTTTCAAAATCGTTTTTCATTTCGCATATGGGCGCTATTTCGCCAACGCTTATGAAGTATGCTTTGCCGCCCGGCATTCCCGCTATGCGCACGCCCTCGCACTCTACGGTCTTGCCGAAGGTGAAGGTGTAAGTTTCAAAGAAAGCGCCCTGCGACGTAAGATCGTTTCCGGGGTACGGCTTTGAAATTTCCGCGTCTACCCTCTTCCATTCGCCGCCCACGAGTATTTCAATATAAGGCGCTTCTGCAAACCAGCCGCCATCGTGGAAGTGCTTGCCTTCCGTGAAGGCAACGCCCGAAATTTCATACACTTTCGCAAACTGTACGCCCGCGTAAACGCTTACGGCCTCTTTTGCGCCCGTGTAAGTATCGTATTGCTGGGAAGAAGAATTCGTACCTACGGGCGGCACATCGCCGTCGAAAATAACGCGTACATCTTTACTGCCGCCGCCCGTCGGCGCGGTTATGCTGCAAATAGGTGTACCCTCTACTTCAACTTCCTCTTTTATAGTAATAATACGAGAGTGGCTAACGACAGTGCCGTCCTGCGCCTCGGCGCGCCATTTCACCGTGTACTCGCCCGCTTTTTTATAAGCGTACTGTGCTATTGGGAAATCTGCCGTAAAGCCATCGCCCATATCAATATAGAAGGATTTAAGCGGCTCTTTGCCGAACTTCGTCATTTCTATGGAAACAACGCCGTTGCCGATATGCTCTACGTTTACGCCAACTTCGAAGTTATCTTCCCACTGCTCCCACGGCACGGGAATATATTCCTTCGTTGCGGGTATTGTCCACACACCGCCCTCAAGAGTTGCCCCGCTTGCCAGAAGCACTTCCTTCATAAGATCAAAATTAAGCTCTACTGCCTCGTAAAAGGTATAGTTCGTATTGGAAAACTTTCTTGTTTTATCGAGTCCGTTTTTATACTGCGCTTCAATTTTCTCTGCACCAAGGAAGTTGCCGAGAATAGATGCCGCAGAGGAGGGGTTGCAGTCGCTGTCCTGGCCGCAGCGGCATGATATTATAATAGTTTCGGCCATATCGCCCTCGCCCCAGAGCAAGCCAATAAGAACGTATGCGGAATTGAGCTTTGCGTCTATATTTCCCGCACCGCCTATGCAATTATCTGTATAAGCCCATTTATCCTCAAGCATCTGCCAGCATTCTTCCCACGTTTCGCCATTTTCATAGCTTGCGATAACATCTTCTATAAGGCTTCTGAACTCTGTGTTTTCGGGTATAACGGAAATGCCTGCATTTACAATTTCATCTATGCTGCCCGCGGTGTAAGCCGCCGCGTGCATAGCCGTGATGAACACGCCGCCGTAAACGCCGTCGCCGTAGTTCATAATATGGCCTATATCAAAGGAACGGAGCGCGGAAGCGTTTGCAAGCCCGGGGTACATCATGCCCAGAAAGTCGCATTCTATCTGCCAATCTATATCGTCGGCGCAAGGGTTATAGAGGTAGTGGCCCGAATCGGGGTACGGTATGCCCGCGCGCAGGTTGTTTCTGCCCCACATATTTGCGTGCCAGAGCGGGAACTGGGAATCGCGGAATTTTTCCGCCATATAAGATACGTCGCAAAGCGCGCCGTTTTCCTTCATGGCATCGAGGAAAGGTATTTCAACGTAAATATCGTCCTGGCCGAAGCCGTTGTTTATCATAGCGGGTGTCCATTTATCCATACCGCCTTCGGGTATGATAGAGCCGCACCAGCGGAACTCTGTGGAGGCAGACCAGGTTACGCCCACCATTTGCCCAAGCCAACCGCCGAGTAGCTTATCGTAAAGCTCCTCTTCCGTTATGCGGATATCGCCCGAAGGGGGTGTTACCGTGCCGCCCGTGGTTGATGTCGACGCAGTGGTTCCCGACGTAGTTATGGAAGTTGTTGAAGAGGTCGCGACCGTGCCTGACGTGTCGGCAGTTGAAGCAGTCGACGCCGTTGTAACAGACGTAATTCCCGCTGTGCCCGCAGTTGTTGCGGTTGTCGCAGTTGTTGCGCCCGTCTGCACCGTTACTGAAGTAACGCTCGTTGCAGCGGTGCTGCCCTGCGTTGTAGCCGCAGCAGAAGAAGACTGCGTTGTTTTTTTAGGCGAGCACGAGCAAATAAGCGCCGCGCACACAAGAACGGAAAAAAGCGAAATAATTCTTTTTTTCATAATATCACCTTGTTATAATTTTCAAAAACCGCACCAAAGGTGCGGTTTTTGTTTATTTTTGCTTTATTATTTTGCAAACTGAACTGCAAGCTCGCTTACGCCAACCCAGCCGCCGTAGCCGCCCGCCGTACCGATAAGGCGTATGCCTTCACATTCTACGGGAGCCGCAAGAGTAAACATGAAAGTTTCATATGCACTGCCGTGAGCTGCAGTTGTGTTACCATTCGGGTAAACCGTAGCAATATCAGATTCAACTGCGATCCACTCGCCGTTTACAAGCGCTTCTATTCTTATAGTGCCGCCCTTGAACCAACCGCCGTCGCCGCTATGCGCGCCTTCGGTATATTCAATGCCTGTTACTGTAACCTTTTCTTTATAAAGGTAACCGAAGTATTCTGTTACACCGGGGCGTATGCCGCAGTATGTATCGTACTGCTGAGAGCCGGTTGTGCCCTTGATACCGTCTGCGATAATAAGAAGGTTCTTATTGCCGCCGCCCGTGGGGCTTGTTGTGCTGCAGATAACAAGCGGAACCTCGTTATCTGTAAATTTAATCTTTTCGCCTTCCGCCTTCGACGCGTGGGGTGTAAGCTCGCCAACGCTTATGAAGTAAGAAGTACCGCCGGGCTTACCGACAAGGCGAACGCCGTCGCATTCAACTGCATCGAACGTGAACGTGTAGATATCGAAATTGTTGCCGTGTACGTCCTTCGTGTTGCCATCGGGGTATACGCGGGAAATTTCCGTGGTAACGGCTTTCCATTCGCCACCTATGAGAACTTCCACCGTGGGCTGGCTTGCAAACCAACCGCCATCCTTGAAATGCATACCTTCCGTGAAGTCTATGCCGCTTATTCTAGTTGTTTTCTTGAATTCAAGGCCAACGTAAATAGAATCTTTAGCTTTTCCGCCATCGTACGTATCGTACTGAAGCGCAGAGGAGCTATCGCTTACGTAAGGAGAATAGCCGTCGAACATAACGCCCATGTTTTTATTGCCGCCGCCCGTGGGTGCCGTTACCGTGCAGATGGGCGTAGCTTCTATGGAAGTAAGAGCTTCTATTTTAAACGTTCTTTCTTTTTCAACCTTAACGCCGCTCTTGCTTACAACAGTGTATTTTATAGTATATTCGCCCTCTTCGGGGAAGCTGTAGTAGCCGAGCATATTGTTGTAAACCCTGCCGTCGGGCATTTCAAGCTTAACAGATTCAACGGGGTCTGTGCCGTTCACTATAAGCTTGAGCTTAACTACACCGTTGCCCGTATGCTCAACAAGAAGACCTGCATCGAATGCATCTGTCCACTGTTCCCATTTAACGGGGGTATATTCAGTATCCTTTTCTATTTCCCAAACGCCGTCTTTATACGTAGCGCCTTCGGAAACAAGAACCTGCTCCATAAGGTCTACGTTGAGGTCTACAACGTCGTTGAGTGTATAATTTGTTGCAGAGAATTTTCTTGTTGTGTAATTGAGGTTCTTTTTCCACTTTTCAGGAATTTTGGAAGCACCGTAGAGGTTACCGAGAATAGAAGCCGCGGAAGAGGGGTTGCAGTCGCTATCCTGACCGCAGCGGCCGGAAATAACCATAGTCTGTTCAAAATCGCCCTCGCCCCAAAGCAAGCCTACGAGAATGTAAGCCGCATTGAGCTTAGCATCGATATTATATTGTTTCGTGCTCATTTCGGGGCATTTATCAACAGTGCCGTATTTAACCTCGAGCTTCTGCCAGCATTCTTCCCATGTATCGCCAGCCTTATAGCTTTCAATAACAACGTTCATTGCATCTTTAAACGTCGTGTTATCGGGGATAACGGAAAGGCCTGCATTTACGATTTCATCTATGGAATCTGCCGTGTAAGCCGCCGCGTGCATAGCCGTTACGAATACGCCGCCGTAAACACCGTCGCCATAGTTTGTGATATGACCGATATCGAAGGAGCGTTCTGCCGCCGCGTTAACGAAACCGGGGTACATCATACCAAGGAAGTCGCACTCTATCTGCCAGTCAAGGTCGTCGCAGTGCTGGTTATAGAGGAAGTGGCCGCTTTCGGGCGCCGTAAGACCAGCGCGCAGGTTATCTCTGCCCGCTTTGTTTGCGTGCCAAAGAGCAAACTGAGAATTTTTGAATTTTTCCGCCATATAAGATACGTCGCAAAGCGCGCCGTTTTCCTTCATAGCATCCATAAAGGGGATTTCAACGTATGTATCGTCCTGGTCGAAGGCATCGTTTATGCCAACCGTGCCGTCGTTCCATTCTTTGTAGAGCCTATCAAGCCTTTCCTGTGTCATCATCTTGCCGGACCAACCAAATTCGGATTTTGCGAAGAACGCAACGCCCGCCATCTGACCGATCCAACCGCCGAGAACCTTATCGCGGAGCTCTTCATCTGTAAGCTTGCCGTCGTAAGCTTCTACAAGAGGTGTGTTGGGCAGGGGTTTTGTCGTAGCTGTAGTGCCTGTAGTACCTGTTGTACCCGAGGTAGCAGTTGTGCCCGTTGTGGCAGTTGTGCCCGTTGTGGCTGTCGTGCCTGTTGTGGCTGTTGTGCCTGTTGTAGCTGTCGTGCCCGTTGTAGCTGTCGTGCCCGTTGTCACGGTTGTGATAGCAGACGAGGTGCCGCTTGGTATCGTTGTGCCGGAAGACGCCGTTGTGGTGTTACCGCCGCAAGAACAAACGAGCAGGCAAATAGCCATTGCAAGACTGAAAATACCTGTTATTTTTCTTTTCATTATTAAAATCCTCCTGAATGGAATTTTTATATGTTTATTTTAACATTTATAAAAGAAAAAAACAAGTGCCCGCGCCCCTTTGCGTTTTTTTCTCTTTTTCCAACAATTCGGGACAGAAATTTATGTTAAAATTGTTGTAAAATCCGCGCTGAAATGTTATAATTAAAATGTATATCTATGCAAATTCAAAACAAAGGATTTTAAATTATGAAAAACATCGATCTTCTCATAAAAGAAAACGAAAACGCACTCACTTCTCTCTACGGTGCAGACGAAGCGGCGCGCGCACGCATAAAAAAAGCCGTTGAAAGCTTTACTTCCCTCTACGGCGAGCAGGATTATTCCGTTTTTTCCGTTTCGGGCAGAAGCGAAATAAGCGGTAACCACACAGACCACAACCGCGGCGAGGTACTCGCCGCCTCCATAAGCCTCGATATCATAGCCGTAGCCGCGCCCACAGACGACGGCAAGATCTACGTTACGAGCGAAGGCTTTTCCGAGCACGAGGTTGACCTCGGTGACATTGACCCCCAGGCGGGCGAAGAAGGCACATCTGCCGCGCTCATTCGCGGCGTTTGCGACGGTTTTGCAAAAAGAAACCGCTCTATCGGCGGCTTCTGCGCCTATATGACATCCTCCGTGCTTGGCGGCAGCGGACTTTCCTCCTCCGCCGCTTTCGAGGATATGATAGGCAACATAGAAAACCACCTTTACAACGACGGCGAAATAGATTATATCGAAATTTCGCAGATTTCGCAGTACGCCGAAAACGTTCATTTCGGCAAGCCCTGCGGCCTTATGGACCAGATTGCTTGCGCAGCGGGCGGCTTCGTTCACATCGACTTTGCAGACCCGCAGAATCCCGTTTGCGAAAAAATAGCGCTCGATCTCGGCGCTCACGGCTATAGCCTTTGCGTTGTAAACACGGGCGGCTCCCACGCCGACCTTACCGACGATTATGCCGCAGTCCCCGCAGAAATGAAGAAGGTTGCCTCCTTCTTCGGCAAAGAGGTTCTGCGCGAATGCACGAAGGCAGACGTGCTTGCAAACGTGCCCGACTTGCGTGAATTTGCAGGCGACCGCGCAGTTCTCCGCGCGATCCACTTCTTCGATGAAAACGAAAGAGTAAAGGCGGCATCCGCACACCTTGCAAAGGATGATATTGCAGGCTTCCTTTCTATTATAAAAGCAAGCGGCGAATCCAGCGCAATGCTCCTTCAGAACTACTTCACACCCAAAGCGCCCGCAGAGCAAGGCATAACGCTTGCCTGCGCTGTTGCAAACAGCGTGCTTGCGCCCGAGGGCGTTTGCCGCGTACACGGCGGCGGCTTTGCCGGCACAATACAGGCATTCGTGCCCGCAGAAAAGCTTGAAGCCTTCAAATCCGTAATGGAAGCCGCATTCGGCAAAGGTGCAGTTACCGTGCTTGCTGTGCGCCCCATAGGTATGACCAAAATTTTCTAAGCGAGCGTGAACAGATGCCAAAACTCATAACACTTTTTTCAGGTTCCTCAGGCAATTGCCATTACATTCGTTCCGAAACGACGGAAATACTCATAGATGCAGGCGTTTCCGCGCGCTCTATTGAGTATTCCCTGCGCGAAATCGGCACGACAATACGCAATATTTCAGCCATTTTCATAACGCACGAGCACAGCGACCACGTGCGCGGGCTCGAGGTTATTGCAAAAAAATTCGGCACTCCCGTTCATATGACGGCGCTTTCTGCCGAAGCACTTATAAAAGACCCTGAAGCGGCGCTGAATTCCACGGTTGTAAAGCACCCTCCCCTTTTCAGCATAACCGTGGGCGATATAACCGTTTCCTCTTTTATAACCCCGCATGACTCCGCCTGCTGCGTTGGCTACCGCGCGGAATTTCCGCTTGGCGATTGCACGCACAAAATAGGCGTTGCAACAGATATAGGTCACGTTGAAAGCGACCTTATAGACGCGCTCTACGGCGTTGACGAATGTATTCTCGAATCTAACCACGACGTTTCCATGCTTATGACGGGGCCTTACCCCTATATGCTGAAGCGCCGCATACTTTCACCAAGCGGCCACCTTTCCAACGACGATTGCGGCAAGCTTATGAACATACTGGCGCAGAGCGGCACGCACGCATTTCTGCTCGCTCACCTCAGCCGCGAAAACAATTATCCGCCCACGGCGGAGCTCACGGCAAAAAACGCGCTTTCCGCATACCCGAATATACGTATAGCCGTTGCCGCGCCGAATACACCCACGGAAATTTTCATTTAAGCGCATAGAGGTAACAATATGCAAGTAAATATAATTTACGTAGGAAATATAAAAGATAAATTCCTTGCCGACGCCGTTGCGGAATATGAAAAGCGCCTTTCGGCTTACTGCAAGGTGCAGAACACAGAGCTGCGTGAAAGCCGCGTGCCCGAAAACGCAAGCGAAGCAGAGGTTGCAGCCGCCATTGCCGAGGAAGGCAAGCGAATACTTGCCGCAATGCCCAAAAAAGGCTATAAAATCGCCCTTGCCGTTGAAGGCAAGGAGCTTTCCTCGCCCGATTTCGCAAAGCATATAGAAAAAGCGAAGGACATGGGCGGCGGGCAGATAACCTTTATAATAGGCGGCGCTTTCGGCATGGCAGAAGAAGTAAAGGCGGCTTGCGATTTCCGCCTTTCCGTTTCGAAAATGACCTTCACGCACAGAATGATGCGCTTCATTCTCGTGGAACAAATTTACCGCGCCTTCAACATTCTCGGCGGCGGAAAGTATCACAAATGATTTTGCAAATTTTCACATTCTGCAAATCGCAAAAATGCGCCGCGGTTCCGAGTAATTTTTGCGAGGTACGAGCAAAAATCGAACTCGGGGAGGCGCAAGAAGTTTTAGCGCAAAGCAGAACTGACAAAGCCGATAAATCCTGCAAGGATTTTTGCTTTTTTGCAACTTTTTTCTCAAAGAAAAAAGTTGACCAGTAGCAAAAGCGCGAAGCGCTTTTGGAATACAAAAATCTTTTTACGTTTTCTTTAAGAAAACAGAAAGGCAAAATATGGAATATTTTGTTAATTCGGTAGATGTAGCCGTAGTCGGCGCAGGCCACGCAGGCATAGAAGCCGCGCTCGCCGCCGCACGAATGGGCTGCACCACCGCACTTTTTACAATTTCCAACGATGCTGTCGGCAATATGCCCTGCAACCCCTCTATAGGCGGCACAGGCAAAGGCCAGCTCGTTTTTGAAATAGACGCGCTCGGCGGCGAAATGGGCAGAGCAGCCGATAAGGTTATGCTGCAGGATAGAATGCTCAACCTCAGCAAAGGCCCCGCCGTGCACTCCAAGCGCATACAGGCAGACCGCCGCCTTTACCAGGATATAATGAAAAAAACTATAGAGCATACGGAAAATCTTTCGCTTATTCAAGCGGAGATTTGCGAAATCCGCAAGCTTGAAGGCGAGGGTGAATACCGCTTCGCCGTGGTAGACAGGCTTTCCGCTATTTGGCACGCCAAAACCGTTATAATCTGCTCAGGCACTTTCCTCGATTCC
>JAFTNI010000092.1 GCA_017451975.1 Clostridia bacterium | reverse complement strand
CGTGCCGAAGGACGCGCACGATGTTTCCTCCGGTCTTCTCGTTCAGGTTGACGCAGGCGGCAACCTCCGCATAACGCGCATGGACTTTTCGAACGAAAGCACGTTCAAAACACCTTGGGAAGCAGAAGCGCCGAAGGCAGACGGCTCTCACCTTGAAAAATACCGCAACGACCGCGCGGGCGCAAATAAAGCACCCACTCTTACGGGTACACCCGTGCTCACGGCAAAAGTCAACACCACCACGGGCACAGTTTCGGGCGCGAGCATTACCGTTCCCGCAGGCACGGACGATGACCTTGTTCACCACTACAAAATAACGGTTAAAAACGAAACCACAGGTCAGGGAAACACATACCTCTTCCTTTCCGATTTCTACCGCCACCCGCAGGTTTCCGGCATGGCGAAAACGCTCACCTTCCCGCTTGATATAGCGATGCAAGGCACATATACCATAGACGTTACCGCAGTTGACTCGTGGGATGCGGAAAGCGGAAAAATTTCCTGCACGACCACCCTCGGCGCAGGCGGTGCGACGCTTACGGGCGAGCTCCCCGAGGTTTATGAGGATTTCGATTTCACTGGCACGGCTATCACGGCAACGAAAAATAAATTCACGGCAGCTCTTAAGGGCGGCGCAAGCATAGGCAGCGAAAGCTTTACGTTCGCAGGCAAAACGGCTTCCCTTTCCGCCCTCAGGGTTACGCAAAAAGGTCAGTATGCGCTTGTAACATTCAAGGATTACACGGCTTCAACGCTCAAGGATTTCTATAACAGCTCCACGGGCTTCACCGTTGAAGCAATGTTTGTAAACTATGTTCCCGATGGCTCCCAGGGCATTGTTTGCGGCACGCAGGGCCCCGGCGGCTGGGGCTTGGCACAGTCAAGCGGCTCGCCCTACTTCTTCACATACGTTGAAGGCGGAAACATCAATATAAGCGCAAACAAAAAAACTTCCGATTCCGAGCTTACTCACATTGTGGGAACAGTGCTCTATAGTCCTGACACAAACACGACCTATACGGCTGTTTATATCAACGGCGAGCTTGCAAACAGCGGCTCTCACACGGGCAAGGCAGAGGTTCACGGTACGGAAAACGTCGGCACAGCGTTCTGCTTCGGCGCGGATATAGACAGCAAGGGCGGCGGCAACGATTTCCAAATGACGCTCTTCTCGCTTACAGACGTTAAAATTTACGCGCATGCGCTCAATTATAAGCAGGTTGAAACGGCTTATAACAACGCCGTAACGGGATTTGGAAAATAATAAAATTCTAAGCTTTCACACTGAAGAATAAGGGGCATGGGCTTTGCCCGAAGTATTTGTGTCAAACAGAATAAAATAAAACCCGACAGACTTAAAAATCTGTCGGGGTTTTATTATTTTTTGATTTTCTTTTGAACCTTGCCCCATTTCGGGCTTGTGTAAAAATCGCTTCCCTTCTGGCAACTCTCGGGAACGTCAAGCTTCATAAGCGAATTGCAGGCGGAAAAGGCGTACGGCCCGATTTTCGCAATGCCTTCAGGTATATTTACAGAAGCAAGCTTATCGCAGAAACGGAAAGCACCTTCGCCTATTTCCATAAGCCCCTGTGGCAAAACTACCTTTTTCAGCTTGTGATTATATGAAAACGTGTTTTTTTCAACTATCTTTACGCCCTTCGGCAGCACCATTTCGCGGAAGCCGCAGTACATAAAAGCGCCTTCGCCTATTTCGCAAACTCCTTGCGGCAGCACAAGCTCGGTTATTCCGTATGCATTGTAAAACGCATATTCACCTATTTTTTCAAGCGTGCTCGGCAAAACGATTTCTTTTATGTGTGATTTGCGGAAGAAAGCGAATTTTGCAATTTCCGTCACGCCCTCGGGTACAATCACTTTTTCATCGTCGCCGCAATATTTTATAAAAACGCCGTTTTCAATCGTTATTGCATCGGGCAAAGAAATCGTTTCTTTCATTTATTTTATCTCCAGCTTTTTGATTCTTTTTTTCATTTTGCGAACGTCGCCTATCATACGCACGGCGTCCTTCACCACGTTTACCTTAGATTCCCTGTGGTTTATTATCTTCACGGGCATCTGCGCGAATTTGCAGCCTATTTTGCCGCCTATCATAATAGCCTCAAGGTCGAAGGCAAAACGGTCTACCTCGCAGTTGGCGAAAATCTTTTTCGCCGCCTCGCGCCTGAAGCCCTTGAAGCCGCACTGTGAATCTGAAAGGTGGTATTTGCCGAAGCCCGCTATGATATTTATAAGCTTTATATACGTTTTGGAAGCAAGGCGGCGAATGAAGGTATAGCCCTCATAGCCCGATTTATCCATGTTGCGCGAACCAACTATAATATCGGCATCGGAAAGCAGGAAGCGCTTGTAAATTTCTTCTATAACAGCCGTGCCGTAAGCGTTATCGCAATCGGTGAAAACGATGATATCGCCCGTTGCCGCAAGCATTCCCTGGCGCACGGCGTAACCCTTGCCTCGGTTGGGCTTATAGGAAATAAGGCTTACGTTTTCCTCTATCCATTCCTGCGCGAAAGCCTCGCCGCAACCGTCTGTAGAACCGTCGTCAACGAAAATAAGCTCCCAATCGTCGAAGTGAGCCATCATATAACCCGAAAAGGAAGCCGCCGCTTCGTGTACTATAGACATTTCGTTATACATCGGTATAATAAGGGATATTTTCATTTTATTCTCCTTTGAACATCTGAGCGCATAAGCGCGTTTTTGCATTGTTATTACATCATTTTATGATATCACATAATTGTGAACATTTCAACATGAAATTTATATTTTTTGCAAGGTTTTCAGACATTATTCACCAAAAATTTCTTTTTCCGTTTCCTTTCGCGCGGCGTCGCTCTTTTCGAAATCCATAGCGTCTATATAATATTTTTCAAGCTCGTCGTGCGTTCTGCCCATTTTTGCAAGCTCCGCAAGCGCTCCTTGCAAAAGCGCTTCGCGGCATTTTTCGGCAAAGCGGAGCTTGCCGCGGTTTTCCGCAAGCACCTCACCGCGCACAAACCGCATGGCGTTAAGCTCCTCGCCCGCCTCCTCCGTCACGGTAAAGCGCACGCCAAGCTCCTTTATATATAACCCCTCGGTATAATCGTGCAACAGCACGGCAGGGTAGCGCATAAGCGTATATCCGCCCGCTTTTGCCTCCTTATAAAGCACGTCGAGAAAAAGCTTACCCGCGCCGTATTTTCCGCTTACGTAAACCGCTTTTTCGCCCTTTTCAAGCGGGTTGTATATGTGCGCCTCGCCGCGCGTGCCAAGCGCGGAAATATAGCGCTCTGCATATTCCCCGCGCGCAGGCTTCGCCTTTGAAAGCAGCCTTTTTGCAGCTTTCCTTGCCTTTTCGCTGTCGAAGGCGCGCGCAGCAACCTCCAGGTGCAGGCGCTCCGTTTCCCCTGCGGCGGCAAGAAAGCGCACACCGCGCCTGTAGCAAGCGGAGCATTCCTCCGAAAGCATTTCTATTTCCGCGCGGTGTGCGCGCAGCTTTTCGCAATCGAAATTTTCGCCGAGGTTTATAATTTTTTCGCAAGCGCCGGGGTAGCGCGGCTCGTGCGCGTGGGGCGAGGTGCCGTCTATTACGGCAACGCCGAGCGAGGGCAGCTTCACGCCGTCGAGCGAGCCCGTGTCCGCCGAGCAGTAATAATATTCCGCAGGAATACCGCGCTCCGCCGCGGCCTTGCCTATGCCGTACATAAAGGTGGATTTTCCCGTGCCGGGGCCGCCCTTTATGATGTAAAGGCGCGAAAGCGACGAGGGCGAAAATATTTCGGCAAAAAGGCTGCGAAAGCCCTTTTCCGTGTTTGCCGCGGCGTAATAGCTTTTGTTCATAACCATAAAAATTCCTTCTCCGCCGCGTTTTTTGTTTATTTTTGAAACGCGCACGCGCGGCGGCGCGGGCGCTGAAATAATGCCGTTTCACCGACATTTTATGCGCGCCCGCCTCTGCGCGACAAAGTTTTTTGCATTTATTTTGAAAAAAATATACTTTCCCCCTTGACATATTAAAGTAAATTGTGTATAATGGCAAAAGAGAATTTTAGATTCTCTTGCATTTTTCAGATGCGAGGGGAGGGATTATAGATGGCAGAAGTAAGAGTTAAAGAAAACGAATCGCTTGACAGCGCTCTTCGCAGATTTAAAAGACAGGTTGCTCGTGATGGCAAAATTGCAGAGGTTAAGAAAAAAGAACATTACGAAAAACCCAGCGTAAAACGCAAAAAGAAATCTGAAGCAGCAAGAAAGCGCAAATTCAAAAGCTGATTGCAGCTAAAAGTGTGCCTTGTGGAGCGAAAAGCTTCACAAGGCTTTATTTTTTATTTTGAATTCACACGCGGCAAAGCCCCCGCAAAAAATATATAACCACAAAGAAAAGGAATTTGCTATGGCAGAAAAGAAACAGTTTCTCGAAATCGGCAAGATCATCAACACGCACGGCGTGCGCGGCGAGGTCAAAATAGACCCCTGGTGCGACAGCCCCGAGGATTTTTGCGCGCTTACACGCGTATATCTCGCAGATAAAACGGAATTCACCGTTGAAAGAGCGCGTATTATAAACGGTAATTTTATACTTTGCGCCCTTTCGGGGATTAAAACCGTGGAAGATGCGGTAAAATATAAAAACAAAGTGCTTTTCGTAAAGCGCGAGGACCTCAACGTGCCCGAGGATGCCGTGCTTATTTGCGATATCCTCGGCTTGCCCGTTATAGATAAAAACACAGGCACGGTTTACGGCGAGCTTACAGATGTTTTGCAGTATACCTGCCAGGAGGTTTACGAAATCACGCGCGAGGACGGCACAAAGGTGCTTATACCCAACGTGCCCGCGTTTATAGCTGAGCGTGACACGGAAAAAGGTATTTTTATCACGCCTATCGACGGCTTTTTTGAATAAGAGGTGGGAAAATGCGCTTCGATATTATGACACTTTTCCCCGAGCTCGTTTCGGGCGTGCTTTCCGAAAGCATTATAGGCAGGGCGCAGAAAGCGGGCGCTATAGAGGTTCACGCGCACAATATACGCGATTATTCCAAGGATAAGCACCGCCGCGTTGACGATACGCCCTACGGCGGCGGCATGGGCATGCTTATGAGCCCCGTGCCTATCTACGATTGCTACACAGCGATAACCGCGCCCGAGGTAAACCCCTGCACAAAGCGCCGCGTTATATATATGTCGCCCAAGGGCGAGGTGCTTTCCCAGGCGAAGGCGATGGAGCTTGCGAGAGATTACGATAACCTCGTTATACTCTGCGGCCACTACGAGGGCGTTGACCAGCGCTTGTTGGACGAAATAGTAGACGAGGAAATTTCCATAGGCAACTACGTGCTTACGGGCGGCGAAATACCCGCTTGCGTGCTTGTAGACTGCGTTTCGCGCATGATAGACGGCGTGCTTTCAAACGCGGAATGCTACGAAAAAGAAAGCTTTTCCGACTGCGAAACGCTTGAATATCCGCAATACACCCGCCCCGTGGAATGGCGCGGGCGCAAGGTTCCCGATATACTCTTAAGCGGCCACCACGCCAATATAGAAAAATGGCGCGAGGAAGAGGCGCATCGCCTTACCGAAGAGCGCAAGAAAAAGCAGAAATAACCCAAAGGAGGTGCCGCATGAGCGAAAAAGGCAAAAGCCACCTTACACTTTTCGCCATGATTGCATCAACGTTGTTTTCAAAAGCGCTGGGGCTTTGCCGCAGTATGCTTTTGGCATGGACACTTGGAGATTTACCAGAAGCCGCGGCGTTTGCCGCGGCTTCCAAAATACCCGGCGCGGTTTTCGACCTTCTCTTCTCTGCCGCCATAGCGGGCACATTTATTCCGCTTTACGGCGAAGCAAGGCAGAAGGGCGTGCAGTGCGCGCGCAGCTTTGCCCGCGCTTTTTTCGGTGCTTGCCTTGCCGCCGCCTCGGCGCTTGCGCTTGCAGGCGCCCTTTTTGCACCGCAGGTTATGGCTATTACCGCGCCGAGCCTGGGCGCAGAAACCGCGCGTCTTTCCGCGCGCCTTCTGCGCATAATGTTCCCCTCCACCGTTTTTGCCGCAGGGGTATATACCCTTTCGGGGCTTATGCAATCGCACGGGGGCTTTATTCTGCCCGCTGCCGTAAGCGCGTTTTCCAACCTTTTTATAATAGCCTACCTGCTCTTTTCGGGGGCGCGCTTTTCCGTATACGGGCTTTCATTGGCATACGTTTTTTCGTGGGGATTGCAGTTTTTTTCGCTTGCGCTGCCGCTTATTTTAAAGGGGCGCTTCCCCCTGCCGCAGCTCGGTTTCAGAACCCCTTTGCTGCGCAAGGCGGTTTTGCGCGCGCCGCGCGTAATGGCGTGCTCTTGGCTTGCGCCCGCTTCCGCGCTTGCCGCCGCGTTTTTTTGCTCCTTTGTTTCCGATGCGGCGCTCGTGCTTTACGATTACGCAAGCGGTATATATACCATCGCCGCGGGCGTGGCGGTATATGGCGTGGGCAATTATGTTTTCCCCGCGCTTGCTGCGCTTTACGCAGAGGGCAACCTGCCGCTTTTTGCAAAAGAGGTGCAAAAAGCGGTTTTTTCAGCGCTCACCGTGGCTTTCCCCGTTTTCTGCGCCGTGGCGGTGCTGGCGGGCGACGCAGTTTCGCTCCTTTACGCTCACGGCAATTTTTCGGCAGACGCCGCGCACGCCTGCGCCCGCGCTCTGCTTGCGCTTTCCCCCGCCATACCCGCCTTTGCCGTTTCGGAAATACTCTACCGCGCATTCTGCGCCGCAGGCAAAACGAAGGCACCTGTTTCAGCCTCACTTACCGCGCTTGCGGTGCTTTTTCCCTCGGGTGCGCTTTTTCTTGCCGCGCACGGCGGGCTTACAGGCATATGCGCCGCCCTTGCCGCCTCGCAGTGGGCGCACGCGCTCTTTCTCATTTTCGCAGCAAAGAAGCATTTTGGTGTAAACGCGCTTGCAAAAACGCCGTTTTTGGTGCTTTGCTCTGCGCTTTGCTTTGCGGTTATGTCGCTTTTGGCGCAAAATTTGCCGTTTTTTTCACAAGTTGCGCCATCTATTTCAATTTTTTTAAAAATAACTATTGTTTTTACCATTGGAATTGTGGTATATTTATATATATACTATATTGGGTTTTTGCGCCCAAATCAATTACGCAAAAGAAAGAGGTGAATTTTATAAATGCAGAAAAAAACAAAAAAATCTTCCCACAGCGCGTTTGTAGATTTTTTTCTTAAAAGCCTTATAGTTTCCTCGCTCTGCTCGTTTACCTCGGCTCTCTATAAAAAAATAGCAAGCAGTATTTCCGCCGCGGTTTTCACCTCGTACGAGTGGATATCGGAAAAGCTTATGGCATCTAAAATAGTAAGGCGCTTTCTGCCCGATAAATACGAAAACCCGCAAAGCTCCTTTACCCTGCGCATTTCAAGGCTTTACGACGAAAGCAATTTATCGCTTGTGATAGATAAAATCAAATGGTCGTTTCTTGCCTGCCCGCTTAACGTTCTTGCCGTGTTCGGCCTTACCTTCGGCTTTACCTCGGCGCTTATGCTCATTCTCGAAAACTTCGCCTTTTCCATAACGAAAATTTCGTTTTCGGGCATACTCGATATCATTAACCCTCTTATGACGTCGCTTGTTTTCATCGTCGTCGCCATACTTTTCATATTTTCGAAAAAGCCGCTTATACGCGCCGTTAACGAAAGCCTTTTTGTGGGCTTCATACTTTTCGATTTCTTCGCGATAAGAAAAATTCCCGTTTCCGATTACGATAGCCGCACGGGCATGAGCGCGGGCGTTGCCGCGCTTCTGGGCATTCTGCTCGGCGGCATAGCGCTTTGGGTGCCGCCCTCCACCGTTGCGGTAATACTCGGCATAGCCATACTTTTCGTGCTAGTGCTTCACTCGCCCGAGGCGGGTGTTATAGGCATGATATTCGCCCTGCCCTTCCTTAAAACCATGGCGCTCGTTTTCCTCGCTGTTTCCACGGCTCTTTCCTTCTTCTTCAAATGCTGCAGAAGAAAGCGAATTATGAAATTCGAGGGGCTGGACCTCTTCGTTGCCGTGTTCGGCGTTTTCATAATTTCGGGCGGTGTAGTTTCCGTAGACTTTGCTTCGTCTGCACCGAAAATGCTCGTGTACGTCTGCTTCCTTGTAATGTACTTTATAGTAAAAAACGTGGTGCGTACGGAAACGCTCATACTCTCCTGCGCGCGCAGCCTTGCGGCTTCCTCCATGCTCGTTTCGTTCATCGGCATTTTCGAATATCTCTTCGGCGCCGTATCGCAAACGTGGCAAGACGTGCAGATGTTCAGCGGAATACGCGGCCGCGCTGTTTCCACCTTCGGAAACCCCAACGTGCTGGGCGAATACCTGGTACTGGTTCTGCCCATAGTTTTCGCAATGTTCCTTTGCGCAAAAAGGTTTAACCACCGCGCGCTTTTCTTCGTTTCCTTCATGCTCGGTGTTTCCTGCCTTGTTCTCACGTGGTCGCGCGGGGCTTGGCTCGGCATTCTTTTCGCCGCAGTAATATTCATCCTTCTTAAAAGCCACGCTTTTCTCGGCGGCATAATTCTCATTTCTCCCGCCATAGCGCTCGCGCTTTCCTTCACGTTGGAAAGCAACGTGTGGCAAAGAATAATGAGCATCGGCAACGTTTCAGATTCCTCCACGGCATACCGCCTGGATATTTGGCGCGGAGCATGGAAAATGGCAGCCGATAAAGGCCTTTTCGGCATAGGTATAGGCGAGGAAGCCTTTTCCTCCGTCTTTCCGCAGTATGCGCTTGCGGGCACAGAAACCGCGCCGCACGCCCACAGCCTCTATATTCAGATGATACTTGAAACAGGCGTATTTTCGCTTGCGGTTTTCGCGGTGGTTTGCCTTTCTTACCTCAGCCTCGTTTTTGCATACATCCGCAAAATGCCCGGCAAGGACAGCCGCGCTATATCGGTGGGCTTCCTCTGCGGCATATGCGCATTTCTCATTCAGGCGTTTACCGATTACGCCTGGTATAACTACAGAGTATACCTTTTCTTCTGGCTTATGCTCGGCCTTGCCATGGCGGTGCTGAACCTCTGCAAGGAAAACGACAGAAGAAAATTCATCTACGAATAATACCCTTGCGTTTTCCTCGGCGGGGAAAACGCGCGAAAAAATTTCCGCCGGGAAAAGAGATTTCGCTTTTTTATGGATATCAAAAAGAAAAACAGGTTCAACCTTATCGACGCCTTCGTGGTGCTTATAATATTGGCGCTCATTGCGGGCACGGTATATTTCGCCTTCAAGGAAAATAATGAATTCCAATCGGAGCTCCGCACGAAAAACATAACGTACACCGTTTTGCTTGAAAACGTCGATAAAGATTTCCTCAACGTATTTGAAACAGACGGCCACGTGCTTAACTCCTCCACGCTCGAATATATAGGCAAAATTTCAAAAATCAAAACGGAAAAAGCCGGTGTGTGGACAGATAAAGCAGAAAAAGACGCCGCAGGCGATGGCTACACTGTTATAAAAAAGGAATACGGCGACGTTTACGACGTTTATATCACAATAACCGCAAAGGCATCTATGGATGAGCGCGGCATCGCTTATATAGACCGCCAGCGCATAACCGTAGGCACGTGCGTGCCTCTGCGCTTCGGGAACTTTTCCGTCCAGGCTCATATAACGGCCTTCAGCACAAACTGAGAAAGGGGGTTGCCACAGTGAACACGAAAAACAACAGCGATACACCCCGCTTCAATATTGCCGACGTAATTATCATTATAGCGATAATTGCCGTTATAGCGGCGCTCGCGCTCCGCGTATACAATATCTTCGGCACGGGCGATGAGGTACACGAGGTTAAAATAGAATTTGAAGCGGCACCCGTTTCCGAGGAAAGCATTGCGCTTAAGGAAAAGGCAAAGCTCTACAGCTCCGCCGACGATAGCCTCGTAGGCTACCTTGAAGCTTTTGAAACGGAAGATTATTTTCAGTATGCATACAACGAGGAAGGCGAGCTTGTAAAAGCCGCCGTACCGGGCAAAAAAACCGTTACGGGTACTATAGTGCTTGAATGCACGAAAACGGAAAACGGCTTCTACCTCGGCGGCACGCTCCTGCTTTCAGAAGGCGGCACGCTCAAGCTCTATACCTCTATGCGAGAAATGGAATTTACTGTTTTGAAAATAACGGAAATTGAAGAAGAGGAAGAAAGCGAAAACAACTCTTCCAATATGTTTAATAACGCCGACGGCGTTCAAGCGGACTCCCACGCAAAATAATTTTCAAAAAAACTCTGTTTTCGATACACTATTTTTAAAAAAGGTATTGATTTTATTCACAGAAGTTGATATAATAGCACTATATAAAAAATTAAATCCGTCTTTTTTAGTATAGGATTTTACGGGAGATATATAAACAAAATGATTTCACGCGACATAACAATAAAAAACAGTGTTGGTCTTCACACAAGATCCGCAACATTCTTCATTCAGAAAGCAAATTCCTATAAAAGCTCTATTTGGATTCAGAAGGACGACCGCCGCATCAGCGCAAAGAGCTTGCTCGGCGTTCTCTCTATGGGTATCACAGCCGGCACAACGATCACTATCATTGCAGACGGCCCCGATGAAGTAGATGCCATCAACGGTCTTGAAGCTCTTGTAGAAAGCTTGGTTTAATCTTTCTTCATAAACTTTTTATGAAATAATTACGGCAGACGGCGTTTGCATTCGATATGCACACGGCATATCTGCCGTTTTTGTTTCTTACCTTTCACCAAAAGAAAGGGAGGAAAACGAACCTCGGTAAGCACAATCCCTCCAAAGGAGGCACTTTATATGGTCAACCCACTCTACGCCGAGCGCCTGCGCGAAAAGGCAGCAACCCTTCCCTTGCGCCCGGGCGTTTATATAATGAAGGCAAAAAGCGGCACGGTTATTTACGTCGGCAAAAGCCGCGCGCTAAAAAACCGCGTTTCCCAATATTTCCACGAAAGCGCGAAGAACGCCAAAACCGACGCTATGACGGCGAATATCTTCGATTTCGATTACATTCTATGCGATACGGAAATGGAAGCGCTCACGCTTGAAAACAGCCTTATAAAGCTTTATAAGCCAAAATACAATATACTTCTCAAGGACGATAAATCCTACCCCTACCTCGCCGTTACGAACGAGGAATACCCACGCTTTATTATGACGCGCACGCGCGGCAAGGACGCGCGTTATTTCGGGCCGTACACAAGCGCAGATACGGTTAAAAACGTGATAGTTTCGCTTCAGAAGGCGCTGGGGCTGCCCTCCTGCGGAAAAAGCTTCCCGAAGGAAATAGGCAAGGTGCAGCGCTGCCTCTACCGCCACATAGGCTGTATAGCCGTTTGCGAAGGCAAGGTTACGGCAGAAAAATACCGCGAGCTTGTGGAGGAGGGCGTTTCCTTCCTTTCGGGCAACACGGGCGAGCTTATTGCAAAAATGGAAGAAAAAATGGCGTACGCCGCAGAAAACCTTATGTTCGAGGCGGCGGCGGAATACCGCGACAGAATAAAGGCAATAAAGCGCCTTTACGAAAAGCAGAAGGTGGTTGCCTCGCCCGATACGGAGCGAGATATCATCGCGTGGCACGCGGGCGAAGCGGCAGGCGCCGTTTGCATTTTCTATGTTCGCGGCGGCAAGCTGCTAGATTCCGAAAGCTTTGTTTTTTCGGGCGGCGAAATTCTTGATAGCTCTGCGATTTCCGCTTTTCTTTGCAGTCTTTACGAAAAGCGTGAATATATCCCCAAGGAAATAGACACGGCCGGCGTGCTTTCCGAAGAGGATACGGCGGCGGCGGAAGCCTGGCTTTCCGAGCGCGCGGGGTACCGCGTGCGTGTGAAAACGCCTGTGCGCGGCGACCTTGCAAAGCTTTGCACAATGGCAGAGGAAAACGCGGCGCAGAAGGCTGGCGAATTCGTTGCCGAAAAAACGAAAAGCGACGAAACGCTTATGCGCCTTGCCTCGCTTGCGGGGCTGGAGATCATGCCCGAGCGCATAGAAGCGTTCGATATTTCAAATATAGGCGATGAAAATATTACTGCGGGCATGGTGCTTTTCGAAAACGGCAAGCCGAAGAAAAGCGGATATCGCATATACAATATAAAAGAAACTCAGATACAGGACGACTACGCCTCTATGCGCGAAGCGCTCACAAGGAGAATAGCGCATTTTGAAGACACAGCCACGCCACCGCCCGACCTTTTCCTCATAGACGGCGGCCTTGGGCATATACGCACGGTGCAGGAGGTGCTTTGCGAGCACGGTGTTACCGTGCCCGCGCTCGGCATGGTAAAGGACGACCACCACAAAACGCGCGCACTTGTGGACGCCGACGGGCGCGAAATTTCCATAGCGCTCGAAGCAAGCGTATATTCCCTGGTTTTCCGCATACAGGAGGAGGTTCACCGCTTCACCGTTTCCAAAATGATGAACGCAAAGCGCAAAACCGTGAAAACCTCTGTGCTGGAAGAAATAGAGGGCATAGGAAAGGCGCGCGCAAAAGCCCTGCTTTCCCGCTTCGGCAGTCTTTCGGGCGTAAAAAAAGCCACGGAAGCAGAGCTTATCACCGTTCAGGGCATAACGCCCGATATAGCAAAAAGAATTATCGAATTTTTCGAGAAATAAAAATTTTAAATACACGTTAATTTGTAGGGGCAGGCGTCCTCGGCTGTCCGTTTCAATATATATTCATTACAAAGGAGATTATCATGAGAATAGTTACAGGCACTGCAAGAGGCATAAGCCTCCAGACGCTCGAGGGCGACGCAACACGCCCCACACCCTCTGCGGTTAAAGAAGCGATTTTCAGCTCTATTCAGTTCGACCTTGAAGGCAGAACTATGCTCGATCTTTTCGCGGGCTCGGGCCAGATGGGTCTTGAGGCTCTTTCACGCGGCGCAGAAAAAGCAACACTTGTAGACGGCAGCAAGGATGCCCACGCCATAATTATGTCAAACGCAAAGAAAACCAAGCTCTTCCCCAAAACGAACGTGCTCTGCATGGATTGGGAGCAGTATATAAAATCTGCCGGCGGCAGAAGCTCCTTCGATATAGTTTTCCTCGACCCCCCATATGGTTCGGGCTTGCTTCCCAAGGTGCTTTGCGCGCTTTTCGATGCAAATATGGTTAAGGAAACAAGTATAGTTATTTGCGAAAGCGGCGCGAAGCTCGATACGGAGGACGTTATGGTAAGCGCACGCTACGACGTAAAAAAAGAAGTTCGCTACGGCAAGGTTTTCGTAACGTACTTCACGCCCAAGAAGGCGGCGGAAGATGAGTAAGCGCATAGCCGTTACGGCGGGCACATACGACCCCGTAACGCTCGGTCACGTCGATATTATAGAGCGCGCCTCAAAGCTTTTCGATGAGGTTGTGGTGGGCATTTTCGAAAACCCCGATAAAATAAAGCTTTTTTCGCTCGATATACGTTTCCGCGCACTTTGCAAGGCTGTGGAGCATTTGCCCAATGTGCGCGTTATAATAGGCGAGGGCTTCGTTGCGGATTTTGCAAACTCCATAGGCGCTTGCACTCTTATAAAGGGCGCGCGCAACGCAAAGGATTTCGACTATGAAAAATTCCAGGCAGACTACAATAAATTCCACTTCGGCGCGGAAACGCTGCTGCTTATTTCCGATACGAGGTTCGATGCCGTAAGCTCCACCGTGGTGCGCGAAAAGCTCCTGAAGGGCGAGGATGCACGCGAGCTTTTGCCCGCAGGCGTTGCGGAAATACTTAAAGAAGACATATAAAAAAGTGCGCGAAAGCGCACCTCAACACCCCTACCCCTCAATCATGAGGGGTAAAATAGGCTTCCCCTCTTATTAGGGGAAGCTGTCACCACAGGTGACTGATGAGGTGTACCATCGCTTATAAATTAAATTTTTCACTTTTGCAATAATACGAAAGGACACCTCATCCACCGCAAACCGGGAACCCCAAACGATGCTTCGCATCATTTGAGGATTCCGTGCGGTCCCCCTTCCCCTATTAAGAGGGGAAGGCTTACGCTTTAACCTGTTTCAGCGTAATTTCCTATTACATAAAAGAAAAACTTTCGCTTTCACGGCGAAAGTTTTTCCTTTTCCCCACAAGTGTGTGGAAAATCGGTGCGGAAAAGCCATTTTCCACGCATTTTCCACACCGCGAAAAAATGCAAAATTTCCTTTTCCACCGCATTTCCACGCCGAAAGTGCATAATTCGACATACTTTTCCACACCGCTTTGGAAAACTTTGTGGAAAAAATTTACCTTTTGCGAAGCCCTGCGAACCGTGTCAATAGGCAAAATTTTTGAAAATTTTATGTATTTTTTTATATTTTTTATAAAAACGCTTGTATTTTTCACTGAATTTAGTTATAATCATATCAGGAGTGGTGGATTGTGGTGCGTTGTGGTGAGTTTTCCACAGTTTCCACAGAGTTTTCCACAAATTCGGGATAAAAATAAAAGTTTTCCACACGAAAGGGGGTATTACGAATGTTTCTCGGTGAATATGCTCATGCACTCGATTCCAAAAACAGAATGTTCATTCCCGCAAAGTACCGCGAGGAGCTTGGCGAAACGTTCGTTATAACCAAAAGTGTGGATAAATGCCTCACGGTTTATACCATGGCAGAATGGGAAAAGCTGCGCGAAAAGCTTGATGCCCTCCCCTCCACCAAATCAAGACAGATAAAGCGCTTTATCTTCGCAAACGCTACAGACGTTCAGTGCGATTCCCAGGGGCGCGTGCTTATTTCCGCACAGCTCCGCGCATACGCGGGCATAGAAAAGAACGCCGTTATCATCGGCGTTGGCTCTTACCTTGAAATCTGGGCAGAAGAAGCCTGGGCAGCCGCTTGCGCAGAGGAGGAAGCAGAAGATATTGCAAAAATGATGGAAGAACTGGATTTTTAAAATGGAAAATATAAAATTCTCGCACTATTCGGTAATGCTGCGCGAATGTATAGAAGCGCTCGATATAAAGCCGGGCGGTATATACGTAGACGGCACTACGGGCGGCGGCGGCCATTCCTACGAAATCGCTTCGCGCCTTTCTGCGGGCGGCAGGCTTATATGCATCGACCAAGATAGCGATGCACTCGCCGCGGCAAGCGAGCGTCTTGCGCCCTTTGCCGACAGAATTACCTTTGTTAAAAATAATTTTACAAATCTTGAAAGCGTGCTTGATAACCTCGGAATAGATAAAATAGACGGTCTGCTTTTAGACCTCGGCGTTTCCTCATACCAGCTGGACACGCCCGAGCGCGGATTTTCCTATAACAGCGACGCTCCGCTGGATATGCGCATGGATAAAGACGCCGCGCTTTCCGCATATGACGTTGTAAATACATACCCAGAAAACGAGCTTCGCCGCATTCTTTTCGACTACGGCGAGGAAAGCTTTGCGCCCAAAATCGCGGGCGCTATAGTTTCCGCGCGCGCGCAAAAGCCTATTGAAACCACCTTCGAGCTTACGAGCATAGTAAAAAGCGTTATGCCGAAAAAGCTGCTTGCCGTGGGGCATCACCCCGCCAAGAAAACCTTCCAGGCTATACGCATAGAGGTCAACTCCGAGCTTTCCGTTATCGCCCCCGCCATAAACGGCGCGGTAGAGCGCCTGCGCGAAGGCGGCAGGATTGCCATAATCTCCTTCCACTCGCTGGAGGACAGATGCGTAAAGGGAACGTACCAGAAAAACGCGCAGGGCTGCACTTGCCCGCCCGATTTCCCCGTTTGCATCTGCGGAAACAAGCCGAAAATAAAAATACTCACGAAAAAACCCTTGCTGCCAAGCAAAGAGGAACTTGAGGTAAACCACCGCTCGCACAGCGCGAAGCTGCGCGTGGCAGAAAGAGTGTAACCTCGGAAAGGAGGAAAAATGCTTACCGAAAAACCGCCGAAAAAACCTACTGTAAAAAGCAGCGCAAAGCCGCAGGCTTCAAAAGCAGCGCCCGCTTCCAAAAGTGCCAAATCCGCGCCCATAGCTAAAAACGCAAGCGCCGCAAAAAAGCCCGCCGAAGCGCCAAAAACGGCAACTGCTAAAAAAGTGCCCGCAGCAGGTGTGAAAAAAGCCCCCGCCCAAAACGGCACGCAGGCGAAGAAGAAAAGCACGGCAGCTGCAAAAGCACACAAAGTAAACAACGCAAAAAAAACGGCGGAAGCGGAAAAGAAAGCCGCCGAAAAGAAGGCTCTGGAAGCAAAGAAAGCCGCAGAGAAAAGAGCCGCGCGCGAAAAGAAGCAAGCGGAAATGCAGGCAACAAGAGAGCTTAAGCT
>JAFTNI010000091.1 GCA_017451975.1 Clostridia bacterium | reverse complement strand
TCCGCGAAGCGGTGAGAGGGCAAGCGCCAGAATATATGTTTTTGATATAATTTGGGCTTTTACCGCATCCCTCTCCGTCACCTGACGGTGCCACCTCTCCCAAAGTGAGAGGCTCAAATTACTTTTTTCGACAGTCTGAAACAGCTCGGCAAAACCGAGCTGTTTTTTATTTTATAGTAATTACGATGAAATAGGTTAAAGCAATAGCCTTCCCCCGGCATCAGCCATAGGGGAAGGGGGAACATCGAAGATGGTGGATAAGGTGTTCCTTCGCCTTTACCGCCGCGAGATCCGAGCGATAAATCGCTCGCACTTCGCGTTTCGACTTCGCAACAGAATGCTGTTGCTACGCTCAAGATGACCGCGGAGATATCTTGGTGTTTAATACCCTCCCTTACCTCCCGTTATAAACGCTTGTGCCCGCCATTTCCTTGAATATTTTCAGGTGCTGTTCCTCGTCCATAACTATGCGCTTGAGCACGGCGCGCACACAGCCGTCGTTTATATTTTTTATAAGGTCGCCGTAGAGCCTTATTGCCGCCTCCTCGCCCGCCATGGCATTGCGCAGAATTTGCGCGGGCTCGCACGCATAGCCGAGCATGGCGGTGTTTATGCCCACGCGCGGGTTCGGCCCGCAGAAGCGAGGGTCGCCGCCCAGAAGCACAATAAGCTCGCCAAGCATATCAAGGTGGCGCATTTCCACCACGGAAACCGCAGAAAGCACGCCCGAAAGCATTTCGGGGCATTTTCCGCGCATAACCTGATGTCCATAGGAATAAAGCAAAATGGCGGTAAGCTCGCTATCCTGCCCCGCGTAGGCAAGCGAAAGCAGGCGCGCATAATGCGCGTTTTTACGCTCTGCGCGTATTTCGGGGTAAGGTGCATCGCATTCGCAAAGGCTTTTTATTTTGGAATTCATATAAAATCTCCTTTAAAACAGATTATTTTTCACTAATATAATATTATGCAAGCCAAAATAAATTGACAAAAGCCCACTGCTTATGATAAAATAATAAATGATAATATTTAATTTTCAGGTGTAATAAATGATAGCATTAAGTGTAAACGATATCTCTCTTGAATACGGCACAGACGTTATTCTCGATAAAATAAACTTTTCCATAAACGAAGGCGACCGCCTTGGTATTGTCGGTGTGAACGGCGCGGGCAAATCCACGTTGCTCAAAATCATCTGCGGCAATATCGCGCAAAGCGGCGGCGAGGTTTTCATAGGCAAGGGCAAAAACGTAGCCATGCTGGAGCAGAACGCAATGCTCTTTTCCGAAAGCTCTGTTTTCGAAGAAATGCTCCACGCGTTCCCCGAGCAGCTCAGGCTTGAAAAAAGACTTTCAGAGCTTGAGGCAGAAATAGCGCACGGCGGCGAAAAGGCAATAGTGGAGTTTTCCTCGCTTTCCGAGCGCTTCCGCGATATAGGCGGCTACGAGTTCCGCGGCAGAATAAAATCTATGCTTGCACGCTTCGGCTTCCCCGAAGCGATGCACACCGCTTGCGTGGGCAACCTTTCGGGCGGTGAGCGCACGCGCCTTTCGCTCGTTCGCCTGCTTCTCGTCGAGCCCGATATACTCATACTCGACGAACCGACCAACCACCTTGATACAGACACGCTCGAGTGGCTTGAAAACCACCTGCGCTCCTACCCCAAAACGCTTATAACAGTTTCGCACGACCGTTATTTTCTTGACGTGGTGGCAACTAAAATGCTTGAAATAGAGCACTGCCGCGCAGAGCTTTACACAGGCAATTACTCCGCTTTTGCAGAAAAGAAGGCGGCGGCGCGCAAGGCGCTGGAGCACCAATATGCGGAACAGCAGAAGGAAATAGCGCGCCAGCAAGCTTACATCGAGCAGCAGCGAAGATGGAACCGCGAACGCAACATTATAGCGGCGGAAAGCCGCGAAAAGGCGCTTGCACGCATGAAAAAGATAGACGCGCCGAAAGCGGCGCCGAAGAATATACGTCTTTCCTTCGGCTATTCGGGCGAAAGCGGCAACGACGTGCTTATAGCCGACAGGCTTGCGGCAGCCTACGGCGCGAAGAAGATTTTCGACGATATCTCCTTTCTCGTTAAAAAGAACGACCGCGTGCTTATCGTGGGTCCCAACGGATGCGGCAAATCCACGCTGCTCAAAATCATAGGCGAAAAGCTGCTCCCCACAGCGGGTGAGCTTTACTTCGGCAGCAACGTAGAGCCCGCCTACTACGACCAGGAAATACAAAACCTTACGGAAACCAACACGGTGCTCGACGAAATGATGGATTCGCACGAGGGGCTGACGTATACGCAGGTGCGCACGGCGCTTGCAAGCTTCCTTTTCTTTGCAGAGGATATGGAAAAAACAGTTGCCGTGCTTTCGGGCGGCGAACGCGCGCGCCTTGCGCTCTGCAAAATAATTCTCGCCAAGGTAAACCTTCTTATACTCGACGAACCGACCAACCACCTTGATATAGGCTCGCGCGAGGCGCTGGAAGAAGCCCTTCTTGCCTTCGACGGCACGATTATAGCCGTTTCGCACGACCGTTACTTTATAAAGAAGCTCGCCACGCGCATTTTCGATATGGGCGGCGGATTTACCGATTGGAAAGACGATTTCGCAAGCTACCAGAGCTATAAGGCACGCTTGCGCGAGGAAGCCGCCGCGGTAATTTCCGCGCCGAAAATCGAAACAGACAGCAAAATAAAATACAAAGAAAACAAAAAGCTTCAGGCGGAAATACGCAAAAACGAGCGTGTTCTCGAAAAATCCGAAGAAGAAATAAATAAGCTCGACGAAGAAAAAGCTATGCTCGAAGAAGAAGCGGCAGGCGATGCCGCCACAAACTACGTGCGCCTTTCCGAAATTTCCGCGCGCATTGCGGAAATAGACGAGCGCACGGAGGAGCTTTTCCTCGCTATGATGGAAGCAGAAGAATTTCTCGCTTCCGTAAAGGAATAAGGAGGTGCGAAAATGAAAATAGCAGTTATCGGCGGCGGCCCCGCGGGTATGTGCGCCGCAGGCAAGGCGGCGGGCATGGGCGCAGAGGTCACGCTATTCGAAAAAAATAAGCTGCTCGGCATGAAGCTCGGCATAACGGGTAAGGGCAGATGCAACGTGACGAACAACTGCACCCCCGACGATTTTATAAAAAACATGACCAAGAACGGAAAATTTATGTTTTCCGCAATAAACTCCTTTTCCTCTGCCGACACCATAGAGTTTTTCGAGGAGCTTGGCGTGCCGCTGAAAACGGAGCGCGGCAACCGCGTTTTCCCCGTTTCCGATAAAGCGCGCGACGTTGTGCTGGCGCTGAAAAAATACGTGCTTGAAAGCGGCGCGAAAATAGTTCACGAAAAGGTAACGGCGCTTGCGCCCGCAGGCACGGAGGCGAGCAGAATTGCCGAGGTCGTAACGGAAAGGGGCAGATATGCCTTCGATGCCGTTATCGTCTGCACGGGCGGGCTTTCCTACCCCGGCACGGGCTCGGACGGCGACGGCCTGCGCTTTGCCGAAGCGCTCGGGCACAAGGTAACACCGCCCACCCCCTCGCTCATAGGTCTTACCTCGGGCGATAAATGCTGTGCGGAAATGCAGGGTCTGGCGCTCAAAAACGTAGCCGTTACCGTGATGGACACGGCAAAGAAAAAGAAAATTTACGAGGATTTCGGTGAAATGCTCTTTACCCATTTCGGCGTAAGCGGTCCTACGGTGCTTTCCGCATCGGCTCATATGCGCCCGATGGAAAGCGGAAGATATGAGGTTCACATAGACCTCAAGCCCGCGCTCGATGAGGAAAAGCTCGATAGGCGCATACTTTCAGATTTTGAAAAATATAAAAACAAGGAGCTCGCAAACGCCCTTTCCGACCTTCTGCCCGCTTCGATGATAAAGCCCGTTATAGCGCGCGCAGGGCTTGCGGAAACAAAAAAAGCAAACTCCGTAACGCAGAAGGAGCGCCGCGCGCTTCTTACCACGCTCAAGGATTTCAGCGTTAAAATAAGCGGCACGCGCCCAATAGCAGAGGCTATAGTTACAAGCGGCGGCGTTGCCGTTTCGGAAATCTCCCCTGCCACGATGCAATCTAAAAAGTGGGAAAACCTCTATTTTGCAGGCGAGGTCATAGACGTAGACGCATACACGGGCGGCTTTAACCTGCAGATAGCATACTCCACAGGCATGAAGGCGGCGGAAAGCGCCGTATATAAGCTTTGGGAGGAGATGTAATATGTTTTCATTTTTCAAAAAATCCGTTGCCGAATACAACGCGCCGCTTGATTTTTCTTATGAAAATATTTCTCCAAAACTAAAGAGCAAAGAATATTTTAAAATTTGGAAAAATGCCGATAATACGGAAGGCATACCCGTGTTCGTTCTGTTCGACAAATCGCTTGAAGATATGTTGCGCGAGAATTTTTACGAACACAAAGAAATCGATATAGAAAAGTTTTTTAAAGAAAAACGCGAAGAAAATATTCAGCCTCCTTTTTTGGGTGAAGAAGATGATGTCGGTATAAGCTATACGACACCGACTTCTTTTCCCATCATTTTAGAAGAAAAAATAGTTCTTGCCAAGGTTCCCGTAAAAAAGCCTTGGGAAATATTTGAAAAAATACCATTCGGCAGTTTTGAAGATTGCCCTCCTGCAAATGTCATTTCCGCGTTCTGCAAAATGGCTTGTGAAAAATACGGCGCTGTGCCATTTGCAATAAGCTCGGACACTCTCGAGCTTTCTCTATCGCGCCGTTTGACAAAATCGGAAGCATTGGAATTTGCTGAAAAATTATATTATTTCTGCCCAAATCTTTTTGAAAACGAAACAATATATGAAATTGCAGACGGTATTTCCAAATCTGACTTTTGTTTTCTTGGGTGGTAACCTGATTTATCAAAAAAACATATAAAAACAAACGAGGTATAAAAAATGATCAGCATTGCACTTGACGGCCCCTCCGGTGCGGGCAAAAGCACCGTGGCAAAAGCCATAGCAAAGGAGCTCGGCTACATTTACGTAGACACGGGCGCGATGTACCGCACAATAGCACTCTTTACGCTGCAAAACGGCGCAGAGCCTACAGACGAAGCGGCTGTTTCCGCCATTCTGCCCAAGCTTGTGCTTGAGGTTAAGTACATAGACGGAGCGCAGAGAATGTTCCTTTGCGGCGAGGACGTTTCCGATAAGATACGCACAAACGAAATTTCCATGTGCGCATCCAAGGTTTCCGCGCTTCCCGCCGTGCGCGCATTCCTTCTTGACCTGCAAAGAGATATGGCAAAGAAAAACAACGTGATAATGGACGGGCGCGATATAGGCACGGTAATTCTCCCGAATGCTACGGTTAAATTCTTTATGAACGCGAGCGACGATGCAAAAGCGCGCCGCAGACACGAAGAGCTTCTTGCAAAAGGCGAAAATATCACACTTGAGGAAGTTAAAAAGACTATGGCAGAGCGCGATAAGAGCGACTCCACGCGCAAAATAGCCCCCGCTATTCCCGCAGCAGACGCAATTATGCTCGACAATTCCGAATCTCTTGAAAAAACGCTGGAAACAGCAATAAATATTATTAAGGAGAAAATCCAATGAGCAAGAACGAAAACACCAAAAAGACAAAGCAGCACCCCCTCTATGCAATAGTCCTCTTCCTTATCAAGATTGTGTATACCATAATCTACCGCCCCCATTTCCACGGCACGGAAAATATCCCCGCAAAAGGTAAATCCTACATAGTTTGCTCCAACCATATCAGCGCAAACGACGTTATCTTCATGGCTTGGAAGCTTCCCTGCCAGCCGCACTACGTTGCAAAAGAAGAAATTATGAAAAACCCCTTCATCCGCTTCTTCGCAAACCTCTTCGGCGTTATTCCGATAAAGCGCGGCGGCGCGGATATCGGCGCTATACGCAAGGCTATCGACGCCGTAAAAGAAGGCGGCGTTCTCGGCATATTCCCCCAGGGCACGCGCCGCAAGGGTGCAGCGCCCCAGGTTTCCCAGTTCCGCAGCGGCGTAGGCATGATGGCTGCACACGCAGAGGCAGACGTGCTCCCCATGTACATAAAAACTAAAGATTACCGCATAAAATGGTTCCGCAGAGTAGATGTATACTTTGGCGAGCTTATCAAATACGAGGAACTCGGCTTCAAGGAAAACAGATTTGCGGAATTCAACGCGGCTTCCAAATACGTGGCAGAAAAGATAGTTGCTCTCTGCCCCGAAGAAAACGCAAAGAAAGAAACAGAAGAAAACAAATAAACAAGCAAAACCGTAGAGGCTGTGCGCCTCTACGGCTTTCGCTTGATTTGAAAGGATTCAAATGGAAATAACAGTAGCAAAGTACGCGGGCTTCTGCTTCGGTGTTGAGCGCGCAGTAACCACCGTGTACGATATTATAGAGAAGCACAAGGGCAAAAAAATCTACACCCTCGGCTTGCTCATTCACAACCCCGTTATAGTAGAAAAGCTACGCAAAAGCGGAGTAGAGGCAATAGAGGAAGATGCCATTGACGGAATTCTTGAAAAGAACGAAAACGCCGTTTTCGTTATACGCGCACACGGCGTAAAAAAAGAAATTGCCGATAAGATACGCGCCCGCGAAAGCACCGAGCTTTTGCTGGTAGACTGCACTTGCCCATTCGTTGCAAAAATACACAGAATTATGGATGAGCACACAAGCGAAGAAACCTTCACCCTGCTTTTCGGCACAGATGACCACCCCGAAATAATCGGCATCGCCAGCCACATAAGGGGCGAATATTTCATTTTTGATTCGCTTGAAAAATTAAATTCCGCTTTCGATGTGTGGCTTGGAGAAAAAAATGTATCTAAACAAATCATCATGGCTTCGCAAACAACACAAAATCTCGCGGAATATAAAAAATGTCAAGAATTTTTAAAAAAACACTGTACAAATCGAAAAATTTTTGATACAATATGTAATGTTACGGAAAATCGTCAGTTAGAAGTGGATAAACTCGCACAGAAGTGTGATGCAATTCTCGTTATCGGTGGCAAAAACAGCTCCAACACAAAGAAGCTTTTCGAAATCAGCCGACGCCACAATGCAAACACTTTCTTTGTAGAGCATTTCACAGACATTCCGAAAAATATAACATTAATGCCCCACGTGGGTATCGCAGCCGGAGCATCTACGCCCGGTTACATGATTGAGGAGGTAAAAAAAATCATGAGCGAACAGGAAAATTTCGCAAAACTTCTTGATGAATCTTTCAAAACTTTAAATACAGGAGATAAAGTGTCCGGCATCGTTACATCCGTATCCAATACTGAAGTACACGTTGATATCGGTTCCAAAGTTACAGGTATTCTTACACTCGAAAACGTAACAGACGATTCCACAGCCAAGCTTGAAAACCTGTTTAAGGTTGGCGACGCCGTTGAAGCAGTTGCTATCAGAGTAAGCGACCTCGACGGTATCGCAATGCTTTCCAAAAAGAAAGTTGACGCACAGAAAGACTGGCTCAAAGTTGTTGAGGCAGCAGAGAATGAAACAGTTCTCGAAGGCAAAATCACAGATGCTGTTAAAGGCGGCGTAATCGCACACGCTCTTTCCAACAGAATCTTCATCCCCGCATCCCAGACAATGGTTGCACGCGGCGGCGACCTCGCCTCCATCGTTGGCACAGTTCAGAAATTCAAACTCATCGAAGTTACACCCGAAAAACGCCACGCAGTTGGTTCTATCCGCAAAGTTGTTATGGAAGAGCGCAAAGCTGCTGAAGAAGCTTTCTGGGCAAACATCGAAGAAGGCAAACAGTACACAGGTAAGGTTAAGAGCCTTACAAGCTACGGCGCATTCGTTGACCTTGGCGGTGTAGACGGTATGGTACATACCTCTGAGCTCTCCTGGACAAGAATCGCAAGCCCCAAAGACGTTGTTTCTGTTGGCGACGAAATCACAGTATTCGTTAAAGCTTTCGACCGTGAAAAAGGCAGAATTTCTCTCGGTTACAAAACAGAAGAAACAAACCCCTGGAACATCTTCACAAACAAATACGCTGCAGGCGATGTTGCAGACGTAACAGTTGTTTCCATCATGCCCTTCGGCGCATTCGCACAGATCCTTCCCGGTGTTGACGGTCTTATCCACATCTCTCAGATCGCAAATAAGAAGCTCGGCAGCCCCGCAGAAGTTCTTAACAAAGGCGACGTTGTAAAAGCTAAAATTCTTGAAATCGATATGGAAAACAAGAAAGTAAGCCTTTCCGTATGCGCTCTTCTCAACGAAGAAGAAGCTGCTCCCGCAGAAGCAGACGCTGAATAAGCTACAATAATTTAAAAGGTGATGCAGACGCATCACCTTTTTTGTATGGATTTTTTGAAAGCTTGCGGCTTTCAGGAAAAACTCAACTTTTTTCTTTGAGAAAAAAGTTGCAAAAAAGCAAAAAACGTGCCGTTTTATCGCTTTGTCACTTCTAATCCTTATAAAAACTTCTTGCGCCTCCCCGAGTGGAAATTTTGTTCGTTCCTCCAAAATTTACTCGGAACCACGGCGCATTTTTACAGTTTGCAGATTTTTCTCCTTCTGCAAAATTGCGCATACAAATAATCAAAACAATTCGCGCCTATAGCGCGGTTTGCAGACGATAAAATGCCTGTGAAGCGCTATCCCGCCTCTCGGTTCCGCGAAATTTCGTGAGAAATCACCGCAGGGAGAGGCGCGTGACAAAAGCTTTTATTAGCATAAACAAAGCCGATAAATCCTGCAAGGATTTTTGTTTCTTTTTGCAACTTTTTCTTTCAAAAAGAAAAAGTCAGTTAAAGTCAAGAAAAAGATCAAAACGGATAATCCGTTTTGACCTTTTTCTGCCTTCTCACCCTACCCCAACTTCGCCAGCTCGCGCAGAAGCGCCATCTTCGGCGCTTCGCTCATTTCGCAAAGCGGCAGGCGGAAGCCGCCCACCTTGCCGACACCCTCTATCGAAAGCGCGTTCATCGCGGTTTTTACGGGTATCGGGTTCGGCTCTGCAAACAGAGCCGCTATAAGAGTCGAATAGCGCTTCTGTAAAGCTCGTGCCGCCGCAACCTCACCCTTTTCCATGTGAGCGCACATCGCGGCACATTCGCTCGGAAAAAGGTTGGCAAGCACAGATATCAGCCCCGCCGCCCCCGCCGCAAGCGCAGGCACATTGAATTCATCACAGCCGCAGTATACGGCAAAATCTTCCTCGGCAAGCGCGCAAACACGGGTAAAAAAGCCGATGTTGCCGCTTGCTTCCTTTATGCCCGCTATGTTTTCGTGCGTGCGAAGCTCGGCTATATCGTCAAGCGAAAGCGAGCAGCCCGTGCGCCCGGGCACGTTGTACATTATAAGCGGCACGCGCACTGCGTCTGCGCAAGCAAGAAAATGCGCGCGCATCCCCCTTGGGTTTGCCTTGTTATAATACGGCGTGAGCAAAAGCAAAGCATCTGCCCCAAGCTCCTCTGCGCGCAAGGAGCGCTCCAGCGCGTGCTCTGTATCGCCGCCGCTGCAACCGACTATTACGGGAGCGCGCCCCGATGCGTGCTTAACGGCAAAGCTTATAATTTCATCGCGCTCCGTTTCTTTTATTGCGGGGGCTTCGCCCGTGGTGCCCAGCACCACTATGCCCGAAGTGCCGTTATTTATCTGAAAATCAATAAGTCTTCCAAGGCACGGGAAATCTATTTCCCCATTTTCACAAAACGGCGTGACAAGAGCCGCCATAGAACCCTTTAACAATTGAAAACACCTCTTTTCATGCAAAAATGCGCGGCTCACAGCCGCGCATTTGGGTTTTATTTGCGATTAGCAGCCGCAGCCACAGCCGCAGCCGGTGCCCTGATTGTAGTTATTACCGCAACCGCAGCCATTCGTGCCATAGCAAGAAAGAAGAAGAGCCGCGATGATGATTATCCAGATAAGGCTTTCGTTATTAAAAAGATTGCAAATGCAGTTCATAGTTTTCCTCCCGATAAAAATTGAAAAGTAAATATAACAGATAAGCATTTTGCCTATCTGTTAGTAGTGTATGTGGGTGAGGAAAAATGGTGACAATTTTATAGAAGCGGCTTTTCGCAAAGAGTAACTTTCTTTTCTGTTGCATTTAGTTCAACTTCACAGCCAATTGGCATAGTAAACATCGGATGTGTATGACAACAGTCAAATTCTGCTAAAAAAGGGACTTCACAACCATTGAGAACTTCATTTAAAATTTCATATGGTGCCCTGCCCGTTCCGTTATCATTGAACCTTTCGTGCTTGCCTAAAATTATTCCGCCTACCTTATCGAATACACCGGAAAGCTTCAACATAGAAAACGTTCTCTCAATGGTGGAAGCATCTTTGCAAGAATCTTCCAAAAGAAAAATATCTCCTTTTCTTATCTCCGGCATATATTCAGTTCCTAAAATTCCCTGCATCGTGTTCAAATTTCCTCCTATCAAGCGCCCTCTGCTCCTTCCTGGATTTACGCAAACGCATTCATTGGCTCTTTCTTTTTTGCTTCCTGTTTGCTGTTTCCAATTTATGAATTCATCGGTCCATATTGGAAATATTTTGTAATCATAAGGAACTTTCTCGGTGCCACAAACTATCGATTTGAAACTTTCAAAAGTCATATCGACAAACGGCGGAAACTCACCAAACGACGCCGCCAAAGCAGGGCCGTAAAACGTAACGAGCCCCGTTTTTGCATATATTCCCAAAAGCAACGCCGTAACGTCGGAATATCCAATGATTATTTTAGGATGATTTTTTAAATACTCGTAATCTATATAGGGCAAAATAGAATTTGTATTAAAGCCGCCTATTGCCGACATCAAAATTTGTACATCCTCGTTATACATAAGTTGATTAAATTCATCCGCACGTGCCTTTATGTTCCCCGAACGGTAAAAATCGCTCTTACCAAAAAGATTTCCGTTAATAACTTTAAAACCTTTGTTTTCCAAATACTCTTTTCCTCTGTTATAGCGCGACGGGACCGTTACAGAAATAGGCGAAGACGGTGAAAAAACGCCTATTGCAGCTTTTTCATCTGCTACCTTTGCTTTCATATCAAATATTTGCTCCTTCTTTTTCATTGTAGTATGCCGATATATAGTGCGCGGATTTTTCTGCCGCCTCTTCAATAAAAATGAAATACTCATCTTCCGTAAAGGCGACATATGGGTATTCGCTTTTTTCTGTGCGCGGTATATATCCCATAACTCTGATTTTTCTGACAACAGCATTTTTCGGTAAATAATCTATGTAATCAGGAAAGCTTTCAAGCAGCAATATTTCCGTAAGATATCCCGAATCGGGGTGCTCATTTAAATATTTTCTCTCAATCGAATAAATATCCTTAAAGCGCTCATTTTTAGGAATCAGCGCTTTTACTGTTTCCCAAGTTTCAGGCATATTTGAGGATTTTTCTTTTAATGCGGGAATAGATTTTATTCTGCGCCATGAAGCGCGGAGCCTTTCTTCATTATGGGTGAAATTTCGAAATTCCGCATCGGTTATCAAGTGTACATAATACCCCAGAAGGAATGATTCCTCCTTTGGTGATAATGCTTTCTTCGCTTTAACATATTCATTCAGAAAACGTTCGCCGTCAGATAAGCGCTTTATGCTCCCCCGCATCCAGTGTGTTACCTCACGCGAGGGGATAAAACTTGTGAAATCCTGGTTTTCGATGTTGCAGTCTGGCGCGATATTCCCCACGCAAAATTCGCTACGCAAAAGCCGTGGAATCTTGCTTAATATTTTATCGGCTACGATAAGATGTGTAACCCACGTTGCCATAAAAACTCCTTTTTTATACAATTTATGCTAAAATCGTGAGCAATAAGCCCACGATTTTCATTATATCACGCTTTAAGCCTTCTGGATTTACCTATTGCAAAGCCAACGATAAACGTAAGCAACATGAAAACAAGGTCAAGGTAAAGGCCAAAGTTGCCAAGGTAGATTATTGCGTAAACGAAGCTATCGATATAGGAGAAAAGCCACATACCCGAGGAAACGAGAAGCGCAAGGCTTTCCACCGTAAGCGGTACATCGAGAACAGTTATGCCCGTAGCTATATCACCGCCGCCGAAAAGTGCAATTACCATGCACACCGTATAAACAAGCACGCAAAGCAAGGGCACTGCGTGGAAAGTGAGCAGAGAGGCAGCCATTTTCGCGCGGAAATATCCGTATACAAAGCCGCAACCAACCCAAGCAGCCATGGTGAGAAGAAGCACGAGTATGCTGGAGGTATGCCAAGCCGTTTCGCCCGCTTCCGTTTCATAGAAAACGTCGAGCGAAATTGCAGGTATCATACCTGCGGCTATTGCGAGAAACAGCGCCGCGGAAAGAACGGGCACGAGCGCAAGAAACCAAACCCACACAGGCGTTTTGTTCTGCTTCGTGATTGAAACTTTTGTGTTTGAATTTTTGTTAGACATTTTTGTTTTCCTTTCAGATTTCTATCGTTTTATTTAAAGCAAAAGAATATATGTACGCGTGTTCGCAAGGCACGCCGAAAAGCTCGCGGCAGGCGTATTTATAGTAGCCTATCTGGCGCGAATGGCGTTCGCGCAACGCCGCCTCTGCCTCGCGCTCGGGTACGCCGTAGAAGCTATCCGTTTTATAATCCACGAGAATGAGCTTGCCGTTTTCGTCGAAAAACGCGCAGTCTATAATTCCCTGCACAAGCAGCTTTTCGCAGCGAAGGCTTTCGCGCATTTCTTCGTTTTCGGAAAAGTTCTCCGCAGGGTAGTTGATAATAAACCTCTTTTCCCTGTAAACGCGGCTGCTTTTCTTCATCGCTTTCGCAAGCGGGCCCGCAAAGAAGCGGCTGAGTGCATAGCGGTTTATAAGTGCGGCATCGCTTTCGAAAATAAACTTTTCGCGCGAAAGTCTTGCAATCTCGCCCTCTATGCCAAGCTTTTCTACAGAATCGAAATCGAAAAACTGCATGAAAAGGTGCGTGGCGTTGCCCTTCTTCGCGCCGTCTGCGCGTTCTTCCTCTGTGCGCATAAATTTCGGCACGGGCACTTCCGCGTTTTCTTCTGCGCGGGCTTCAAGCTCTGCACTGCCGTCATCCTCGTCGAGCACGTCGGGGAAAAGGCGTGAAACGGAAAGCTTTGATGGCACAGAGCAAAGCGGAGCGTGTGGGTAACGGAAGGAAAAGCGCTTTTCTATAAGCTTTTTCGCCGCATAATAGGTCGTTTCGTCCTCTTGCGTGCCTTCCTCTCTTATCTCCTCTGCCTCTGTTGCAGGCGCATCCTCGCCCGAGCAGTATATTTCTGATGTGCAGAGGTCGCTTCTGCCCGCCGCCGCGGGCAATATCATATCGAGAAAGCTCGACGAGTTTGCGGCGGAATAGGGCGAAAAGAATTCGCCTTCATATTCGAAAAACGATTTTCCGTGCTCGGGTAAAATATTATATTTTTTGCTGTTTTCCTCAATCTTGCCGCGAACCTCGCCCGTGATAAAGAGCTTTTCCTTAGCTCGCGTGAGCGCAACGTAAAGCACGCGCATTTCCTCGTTGCAGGCGCTCTTTGCAAGCGCAAAAGAAGCCGCCATCCTTTGCGGTGTGTTTACGCGCTCAAGCCCGTAGGATGCCGCAATTTTCGGTATAATGCCAAGCTCTTTGTCGATTATTATATCTTTTATGGCATCGCGCTTGTTGAGCGCAGCGCCACAAGCGCTTACGAAGCACACGGGGTATTCAAGTCCCTTCGATTGGTGCGAGGTGATTATGCGCACGCAAGCCGCCTCGCCCGTGGAGCCGGGTATATCTATTTTCGTGCCGTTTTCTATAACGTCGGCAATAAACGCAAGAAAATCGTAAAGCCCGCGGAAGGCAGAGCCCGAAAACGTGCGCGCGTAATTATAGAGCTGCAAAAGGTTGGCGCGCGCCGCTTCTCGCGCCGCCATGCTCTCATCCTCATGGGAGGAAACGAGCGAAAGTATTTCTTTTTCCAGGTATATCTGCCATATAAGCTCGTCGCAAGGCTTCACTCTCGCCGCCTCGCGGTAGCGCTCGTAATCTGCAAGGAAGCGCTTGCCCTTGGCAAAATCCTTCTCTTCCGTAAACGTGCGCAGTGCATCGAAAAGCGAGCCGCCCGCATATTTGCGTATGAACACAAGCTCGGAAAGTGTAACGCCGTAAAGCGGGCTTTTAAGCGCCGCGGCAAGGTAAATATCGCGCTCGGGGTTATCTATAACGTTCAGCAGCGAAACCACCAGCAAAACTTCTGGGCTTTCGAAAAAGCGCTCTGTTGCCAGGTCCTCGCAGGGTATGCCTTGCGCGTCAAGCGCATCCTTGAAAGCAGATGCTCGGTTTTTCATCGACCTGAGAATTATAACTATATCGGCAGGGGTTATAGGCGAACCATCGTTCTTTTTGCCCGTGGAAATAAGCTCCTTTATCTTTTTGGCAACGTATTCTGCCTCTACCCCGGCTTCCTCGCCCTTATCGCGCAGGCATAGCGCTATGTGAACCTTATCGCCGTGCTTGCCCGTGCCGTAAAGGCGCTCGTCCTTGCCATATGCCATAACGCCGCCCGCCTGCATCTGCTTTTCGAAAACGGCGTTGGTAAACTCCAGTATTTCATCTGTGGAACGGAAGTTTTGCGAAAGGAAAATTTTCTGCTCCCTTTCAGTGCTTTCCTTTTCGTATTTACTGCTTCTGTTTATGAGCGCTTCGAAAATAGAGGGGTCTGCGCTTCTGAAAGCGTAAATACACTGCTTTATATCACCAACCACAAAGCGGTTATCGCCCCTTGAAAGCGAGGTGAAAATTTTATCCTGAACCTCGTTCGTATCCTGATATTCGTCTATATATATTTCATCGAAATCTTCGCGCATGGAAAGCGCAAGCGGCGTTGGCTCGCCGTCTTCCCCGCAAACCAGCGAAAGCGCCTTATGCTCTATATCCGCAAAGGAAATTGCGTGGCGCCTGCGCTTTTCCGCGTCGAGCCTGCGTTTGTATATCTTTATGAATTGGTAAAGGTCGGTAAGCGCCTTTTGGAGCATTTCCGCACCCTCTGCGCACGCGCCGTCGCCAAAAACAAAAATCTCTGCGCAAATGACCTTATAATCTGCCTTGAAGCTTTCACGCGCATCGCGGAAGTACGCTACCTCTGCCGTGGGCACATAGCCTCTTGCAGCACGCCCAAGCTTTGCAAAGCTGTGAGAAACGAAATCGCCCCTTATTTCGCTCCACGGCGCTCCGCGCTCTATTTTCGCCTCTATGCCGAACAAAAACGAGCTTTCCTCTGCGTAAGCCGCGGAATAACCCGCAACCTCATCGTGCAGGGAGGCGTAAGCCACCATGGCATCGAATATTTTTCTGTAGTGTACGCAAAATTTAAGAACGTATGAAAGTGCGCTTTTGCCGAATTTGGTTTTTGTAAAATCATCTGCCGTGTCAAGCTCGCGCGCCCACACGGCAAGCGTTTCTTCAAAAAGCGCCGTGCTTGAAAGCTTATCGTATATATTGGAAACAGATTCCGTAAGAGCTTCGTCGCTTCCCGGCTTGCCGAAGGTATCGGCAAACGCGGCGAAATCGGCAATATCCGCCTCTTCCTTCGGCACCCTGCCGTAGAAGAAATCGGAAATAAGCTCGTCTGCCACGTTCTTGCGCAAAAGCACATCCTGCGTTTCGGAAAGCACGCCGAAATCGGAGGGCAAGCCCGCCGCGCGGTAGTTTGCCTTTACAAGCGATAGGCAGAAGCTGCTTATGGTGCTTATCTTCGCGCCCGAAAGCTTTATAAGCTGGCGCGACATATGGCGTGAATCGGGTGTTTCGAGCAGCGCCTTTGAAAGTGCCGAGCGTATTTTTTCGCGCAGGTCTGCCGCCGCGTCGTTCGTGAATGTAACTACGAGCATACGGGAAATATCCTCCCCTGCCCACAGCTTTTCTATTATTCGCTGTGTGAGCACGGCGGTTTTGCCCGAGCCTGCCGCCGCAGAAACCGCGAGCGCACATCCGCGCGCGTCTATAGCCGCCTGCTGGCTCTCTGTCCATCTTATTGTTTCCATCTTTGCCTCCCGTAAAATGCTTTAAAAATTAACCGTATATTTTATTATATATTTATTTTCGGGCGATGTCAACGGGTGATTTACGCAAGAACAAAATAAAATGAGTTTTTCTTCCCCTGTTACGCAAAATCCCGCTTCGCCGCAAAATTATAATAATTTCACTTGACACACACGATAAATATGATAAAATTAAATTAACTAAACCTTTTATAAGGAGATTTTTTATTATGAGCAAGAAATTCCGCCCCGTTTC
>JAFTNI010000009.1 GCA_017451975.1 Clostridia bacterium | reverse complement strand
TCAAGCGCTTCTGCGTATGTCATGGAAAATTACTCCTTAGGTGTTATTTTTCTGCCTATACCAAGGCGGCGTATAGCGCGCGCCACTGGTATTGCCGCCGTGGCAAGCACGGCAGAGGTAAAGAAAGTGGAAGAAAACGAGGGTATGCGCGTTGCCCAATACCAAGCGGGAACCTTGAAAAGGTTGGCGTATTCCATGCCCGTATTGTAAGCAAACAGCACTATACTGTTAAGCGTGCTGGTAATAAGCCCCGCAAAAAGGCACATCACGTAAAGCCATACGGGCTTTTTTTCAAGACACGTATTTCTCGCGAAGAACACCTCTGCAAATATGCCCATTACCAACGCGCGGATTATCTGAACAAGCACGAAAAGCGGCAAGAACGGGCCAAGAAACTTAAGCTGAATTAAAAATTCGCCCACCCCTGCGACAATGCAACCATCGAGCATACCGAAAATAACTATGCAAATGATAACGGCAAAGGAATTGAACGTTATCTTCATATAGTCGTTGAGCTTGAGCGATATGCCGTCGAGCACGTAGTACATCGCAATCATCATCGCGTTCATTGTAATTCGGCGGATGTAATCGATGTGGCGTTTGTTTGTTTGTTTTTTCATAAAAAATCCTCCTTTCCCTGCTTTGTGCAAGGGAAAGGAGGCCGAGCGCCGAAACTTGCGGCGCAAATATTCCTTTTACCTTACGAAGCGGGATGCAAAACACGAACCGCAGCAAAAAGCTTTCGTCCAACCGGCAACTCCCCGTCCCGCAGGCACTTCACGCCCGTGTTTTTACTCTTCTGTTTATTTTTATATTTCGCATATGCGATGTTATAATTATACATTTTTCTACACAATTTGTCAAGGGAAATTTTGTGCATATTTTTCACACAAAACCGAAACAGGAACCGTAGGGGCGAACTGCGTTCGCCCGCGGGCGTTCACAGAACGCCACTACGAATATGGCGAAATTTTTGTCGCTACCGCCTTTTGCCGCCATCTGACTTTGCTTTTTCGGGAAGAGCAAGCCCCTCCCCTACGGTGAAGCCGTTATTTCGTGCGCCCCACTCCGTCACACTATTCTTTCCACGCTTCTCTTATAACCCGTGGGGGAAACACCGTGCTTTTTGCTGAAAAGACCGCTGAAATAGAACTGGTTATCGTAGCCGACGGCGGCAGAAACCTCGCCCACGGTGAGGTCGGTCAGCACGAGCATCGTGCGCGCACGGCGCAAGCGCTCTGCTATAATATAATCCTTGGGCGAAACGCCTATTACCTTCTTGAACTGGCGGTAGAAGGAGTCGGGCGAAAGCCCCGCTATGCCCGAAAGCGTTTCCTGCATGATGTTTTCCGCCAAGTGCGTGCCTATGTGTGAAAGCACGTCGGCAAAGGAAGCGAAATTGTTCATCATGCTCTCGCCCGTTTTAAGCGGCAGGCTTTTTTCCGTAATTTCGGAAACAGATGCGTAAAGAAGAGAAACCGTTTTTATGGCGTTTTCAAGGCGCGAGTTTGTAAACTCGTTCTGCTCGCCCATATCGGAAATTTTCTTGCAAGCGGAATATATGCTGCTTTCCCTCGGAAAAAAGAGCTGATAATCGAAAAGCGAAAGTATGCGAAGCACCGTAAAAATGCGAGCTTCGAATCCGCAGAAGCCTATGCGCGCGCCCGCTTCGCCAGCCGTTATTTTATATTCCGTATCGCAGGGCATAAGCACAGCCTCGCCCTCGCGCGCCTCTATAATTTTTCCGCCGAAATCGAAGCAAACCTCGCCCCTTTCAACGGCAAAGAACATTTCAAAGGGCAGCTTTGTGCCCGCAAACTCCTCTTGCGCGGCGTATTCCGCCTTGCCCGAGCAGGTGTACGTTATTTCTATATTGTTTTCCGGTTTTGCCACTCTGTGTTTCATGGAAAATACCGCCTTTCATCTTTATATGCTAAGCCGCATTTTCGCGGCGTATATTCAATATTTAGTATTATTTTATCATATTTTCCGAAAAAATACAATACATTTTGCAAAAAACGGGCGAATAAAGCACGCGCCGCGCGCAAATATTATATGCAGACAATTTTTTTGGAGGAAGAAATTTTGTACAGAAACGATAATGATAAAAAATACGCCGTTCTTGCGGTAATTTTTGCAATTATAATATTCACGCTCGTTGCTTGCGGAAAAGAGATGAAGCGGCTTCAGGGCGATGAGGGAGATATAGCGCACCGCATTTACGAGCGCGCGGGCATAGATGCACGCAATATGGAGGAAACGGAGCTTTCCGCCATGGATAGCTATATGCTGGGCATAGACGAAGAGGATTTCCGCGAAAACGTGGAAAAAGCTTGCATTTACCGCCCCTCTTTGCTTTCCGCCGCGCAAAGCCTTTGCGTGGTAGTGGCAAAAAACGAGCCCTGCGCCGAAGAAATCTTCGAGGAAATGCGCGAAAGCTACGAATGGGCGCCGTGCGACCCCGCCGAAAGCGCCGTATTCATGCAGTACGGCAAATACATTCTGCTTGGCAAGGATAGCCGCGAGGGCACGAGCGCTCTTGCTGGCGCTTTTTCCGAGGAAACGGAAAAAGGCGCGAGAACGGATTTTTCCCAAAATCCGATGTAACCACCAACTTTTTTCTTTGAGAAAAAAGTTACAAAAAAGGCAAAAATCCTTGCAGGATTTATCGGCTTTGTCAATGCGAAAAAGAACCAAAAGAGCGCACCTCTCCCCGCCCGTGATGTTTGCTCATGCTTCGCAAACATTCGGCGGAACCGCGAGGTGAAATATCGCTTCACGGATTTTTCACGGTCTGCAAACGCGCTATAGGCGCGAATACTTTTTTATTGGCTCGCACCGCTTTGCAGAAAGTGAAAAATTTGAAAATGGCAAAAATGCGCCGTGGTTCCGAGTAAATTTTGCCGCGCAAAATTTCAACTCGGGGAGGCGCAAGAATTTTCACTTCATATCAGAACTGACCAAGCGATAAAACGGCACGTTTTTTGCCTCTTTTTGCAACTTTTTCTCTAAAAGAGAAAAAGTTGGTATAGATCACGAAAGCCGCAGGCTTTCGCAAAGCAAAAAAGAAGTTCCTTTTTCAGGAACTTCTTTTGCATATCAGTGTGCGTCAAACCACGTTTTGCCAACGGCAACCTCTGCCGCAAGGCGAACGGGGAGCAAAAGCGCGCCTTCCATTTCTCTCACAAGAAGCGCTTTCACCTCTTCGGCGCAGCTTTCGTGCGCCTCTATTATAAGCTCGTCGTGAACCTGCATAATAAGCTTTGCATCATATCCGCCCTCGCGCAGCTTCGCTTCCACGTTTACCATAGCAAGCTTGATTATATCTGCGGCGCTTCCCTGTATGGGGCTGTTCATCGCCACGCGCTCGCCAAAGGCAACCTCCATCTTTCTTTTGGAAGAAAGCTCGGGAATATATCTTCTTCTGCCAAGCAAGGTGGTAACAAAACCGTCTTTTTTCGCCTGCTCCACAATGTCGGAAAGGTATTTTTCAACAAGCGGGAAAGCGTGCATATAATCTTCTATATAAGCTTTTGCGGCGGCAACCGTCGTGTGGAGGTCGCCCGAAAGCGAATACGCGCCCATGCCGTACATTATGCCGAAGTTTATAGCCTTCGCTTTCTTTCTCATTTCCACGGTGACCTCGTCTGCGGCAACGCCGAAAACCTTCATAGCCGTGGAGGAATGTATGTCGGCGCCGCTTTCAAAGGCCTCTATCATACCGCCGTCGCCCGAAATGGCAGCGAGCAAACGAAGCTCAATTTGCGAATAGTCGGCGTCGATAAGCACGTAGCCCTCTTTTTCGGCGGCGAAAAACTTGCGCATTTCGCGCCCAAGCTCCGTTTTTATCGGTATATTCTGCAGGTTCGGCTCTGTAGAGGAAAGCCTGCCCGTGGCGGTGAGAGCCTGCTTGAACGACGTATGAACGCGGCCGCGCCCGTCTGCCGCGGCAAGCAGCCCTTCGCAATAAGTGCTTTTAAGCTTTGCCACCTTGCGGTATTCCAGAATTTCGCCCACTATCGGGTGGTATGGGCGCAGCTTTTCCATAACCTCTGCATCTGTAGAGTATCCGCTTTTCGTTTTCTTAACGGGGGGCAAGCCAAGCACCTCGAAAAGTATATGCCCCAGCTGCTTTGGCGAATTTATGTTGAAAACCTCGCCCGCAAGGCCGTATATCTTATCGCAGGAAACGTCTATCATTTCTCCAAGCTTCGCGGAAAACTCCGAAAGGCGCGCCGTATCAACGTAAAAGCCCTCTTTTTCCATATTATAGAGCACGCGCGCAAGCGGAAATTCTATTTTGCCGTAAAGCTCGCACTGCCCCGTTTTTTCAAGCTCCGCGCAGAAGTCGCCGTAGAGCGCGTAAATACAGTGTGCCTTTTCCGCGCCCGTCTGCGGTGTTTTGCCGTGCAGGCGCGCGGCAAGCTTTTCGAGCGAGAAATCGTTTTCCGAGGCAGAGCAAACGTAGCCCATGAGCATTACGTCCTCAAGGCACGCGGCAAAATCCACGCCGTAGGGGGAAAGCGCGTGGTACGCCGCCTTTGCGTCGTGCACCATAAAAGCATAGCTTTTATCGGAAAGGTACGGCAGTGCGCGCTCAAGTGTATCTTCAAAAACTGTGTTTTCAAGGCAGAAATATGCCTTTTCCTCTGCAAAATCTAAAGAAAGCGCGTATTTTTTACCCTTTTCGAGCAAGGAAACGCCGCCTTCGCAAAGCTGAAATTCCCCGTTTTCGTCAGAAGCGGCTTCGCCCTCCTGCGCTTCTTCCTCGTCCAGCGCGAATTTTTTTATAAATTTCGTAAACTCAAGCTCTGTAAAAAGCTCGCGCAAGCGGGGCTTGTCTGCGCCCGTGTAGCGCAGTGCCTCTATATCTATGCCAAGCTCCACGTCGCGTTTTATCGTGGCGAGGAATTTGGAGATATATGCCATTTCCTTGCCGTCTATAAGCTTCGCCTTTGCGGCTTTTGCTATATTCTTATTTTCAGTATCCGTATAGATTTCATCAAGGCTGCCGTATTCCGCTATAAGCTTGAAGGCCGTTTTTTCGCCTATACCCTTTACGCCGGGTATATTATCCGAGCTATCGCCCATAAGCGCTTTTACGTCTACAAACTGCGAGGGCGCAACGCCGTATTTTTCCGTAAACGCCGCCTCGTCGAAAAGCAGCGGCTCTGTGTTGGTGGCAAGTATTATGCGTGTTTTCGGGGAAATAAGCTGGAGCGCGTCGCGGTCGCCCGTGAGTATATAAACCTCCGTATCCCCCTCTGCCTCGCCCATTGCGGCGAGCGTGCCGAGTATATCGTCGGCTTCAAAGCCTTCTTTTTCAAGGCAATGCGCGCCAAGCGCGGAAAGGCAGTTGTAGGCATATGGGCGCTGAAGCGCAAGCTCCTCGGGCATACCCTTGCGGTTTGCCTTGTATTCGTCGAAGGCAAGGTGCCTGAAGGTAGGGGCGCGAAGGTCGAAAGCCACAGCAAAATAATCGGGCTTAAGCTCTTCAAAATGCCTGTTTATTATGTTTATCACGCCGTAAACGGCGTTTGTGGGCAGCCCCTGCGCCGTGGTGAGCGCGCGCACGCCGTAGAAGGCGCGGTTGAGAATGGAGTTGCCGTCTATTGCAAGAAGTTTTTTCATGTTTTTCTCCTGTTTTATGTTTATATGCAGGGCAGTAGCAAAAATTTGCTTTTTGCCGCCGCGCAAAAAAAATTTCGGTTCTTTAGGCTGCTTTAAGCCGCATATGCTAATATTGGCTCAGTTTTTTCCTTTGTAGAATTCTTCGCGCAGTATTGCATAATATTTTATAGTGCGGTATTCGCCCTTTACAAAGAGCGAGGAATAAAATGTTGCCTCATGGCGCATGCCGCATTTTCGCGCCACGCGCTCGCTTGCTATGTTTCCCGCCATAATTCTTATATATATTCTGTGCATATGCAGCACGCCGAAGCCGAAGCTGAGCACGCGCGCAAGCGCCTCTGTAGCATAGCCCTTGCCCCAATATTCGGGGTTTATAACGTAGCCTATTTCTCCCGCGTCGTTATCCGTATCTATGGCGGCAAAGCCGCAAGTGCCTATCATCTTGCCGCTTTCGGGCAAGGTGAGCGCCCAATCGAAAAAAGCGCCCGCAGCGTATTGCGTTTGTATGAACTTCAGGTAGCTTTGCGTAAACTTCAGGTTTACGTGCGGCTCCCAAAGCAGAAAGCGCGTTACAATGGGGTTCTGCGCGTATTCATACATATCCTCCGCATCGGCGGGGAGCATTTTGCGCATAACCAGGCGCTCTGTAGTGATAGTAGGAATTTTTTTAAATAAAGAAAGCTGAGATTTATTCATAAAATAGCCTTTTATTTTTTAAAAAAGTAGTGTATAATAGATATTAATATACGAAAAAACGCAAAAAACATCTGAAAAATATCAACCCAATAATATTATACGGTAAACAGAAGAAAAATTCAATAAATTTTTTAACTTGTTTACACGATTTATAAAGTGAGTTCACGCATTTTTAATAAAATTGGTATATTATGAAGATGTAAAATGAAGCAAACCGAAATTTGCGCAAAAAAATATTTTCGGCGCAAAATAACAAACAAGGAGAATTTTTATGTGGTCTTTTGACGATGAAGAAAACAAGAACATACCCGAAAACGGCGAAGAACCAACGGGCGAACCCGAAAAAGAGCCGCAGGGCGAACCCGCCGGGCACGACGATTTTGAGGAACGCGACCCATTCAGCCGCGGCGGCGATTTCTATAAAAGCTACAGCGGCGGGGGCGAAGGCGGCAAGCCCCCGAAAAAAAGCCCCCGAAAAAGCGGTGTTATACCCGCCGTGCTGCTATGCGCGGTAATACTCATTCTTACGGTGGCAACCGTATATATGATGCGCGATAACTTTTCGCTTTCGGGTCTTTTCAACAGCAAAAACACAACGGAAAGCACAAAGGATTCGGGCGGTATAACAGGCACTTCGGGCACGCTCGCCCCCGGCGCCACAACAAGCGGCACAAAGGCAACAGCCCCCGGCATCACCACAGGTACAACGGGCACCACAAGCGCACAGACAGCGCCCGGCATTTCCTCCGGCACTGTGGGCACACCCGTGCTTCCCTCCTACGTATATTGGGATGCGGCAACCGTGGAAAAATGCCTTAACGCAAGCGTGCTTATAAAAGTGGAAAACGTGGGCTCAGGCTCCGGCGTTATCTACGAGCAGCACGAGCAGTTCGGCTATATACTCACAAACTACCACGTTGTAAGCAACAACTCAAACCCCATAACGGTAACGCTTTTCAGCGGCGAGGAGCTCCCTGCGACGTATATTTACGGCGATGAAAGCAACGATATTGCCGTTATAAAAATCGAAAAGAGCGATTGCGTCTGCGCGGAAATTTCCGCAAGCCCCGTAAGCTATATGATGCCCGTTATGGTTATAGGCAACGCACTCGGCAAGGGCTTCAACACCACCCAGGGCGTTGTAAGCGCCCCCGCAAGCGAGGTTACATTCTCCTCCACCTACGAAACAATGACTCTTATTCAGGTTGACGCGGCTGTAAACAGCGGCAACTCGGGCGGCGGCCTTTTCAACACGGCAGGCCAGCTCGTCGGCATTGTAAACGCAAAGCTTTCGGGCACAAGCTCCTCGGGCGCGCTTATCGAAAGCATGGGCTACGCTATACCGATGCCCACCGTTATGAAATGCGTGAACGACCTTCGCGATTTCGGCTATGTAAAGGGCGTTGCGCGCCTTGGCGTATCCGTGCAGAATTATCTTAAGACCGGCAACTACTCCGCAAACGCCATAGTCGTTACAGCCATAACCCCCGGCGGCAGCGCAGAGGCGGCGGGTATTCGCGAAAAGGATATTATTCACAGCATAAACGGCGAAGCAATAACCTCCTTCGAAACGCTCAAAAAAATGCTCACGGCATACTCCGTAGGCGATGAAATAGATGTGGTAATACTCCGCCCCACGGCTTCTGCGGAAAAGCAGAGCCACCCATACTACTATATGAGAGAATGCGAGGAGCTTAAAATAAAGCTCAGGTTTACAGATTTCGACCCTAACGTACAATAAGCCATCTCCCTTTCCCCTTATAAATTTATAGATAAACAGAAAAGCACTTGCCACAGGCGGTGCTTTTCTGTTTTTTTGCCGAGCATCGCGGCGGCTATGCCGTACTCTTATAAAATACAACAAAAAAAAGAAGCAAAAGCACGATTTTTTTATTGATTTTACTGTTTTTGGAAGAATAAAGTTGACAAGCGAGCGCGAAATAATATATAATATATTTGTACACTTTCAAAACGGAAGCGTTTTCATTCGATTAATAATTAAATAAAATTACAAATAATCCGAAAGGCATAAATATGATAAGAAGTATGACAGCATTCGGTCGCGCAACGGGAAAAGCGCCCGGGCGCGATATCATTGTGGAAATCAAATCCGTAAACAACCGTTTTTTCGATTGCCAGGTAAAGCTCCCGCGCCTCTTTTCCTTCCTTGAGGAAAATGTAAAAAAACAGATAGCCGCACGCGGCATTGCGCGCGGTAAGGTCGACGTTTTCATCACCATCGACGTTACAGACACAGCGGGCGTGGAAGTCGAAATAGATAAAACATATGCAAAAAGCTATATAGCCGCGCTCCATAAGCTTTCCGAGGAGTTCGGGCTCCCCTGCGACATAACGACGATGCGCGTCGCGCAGAACCGCGATATCTTCGCTATAAAAAAAGCGGAAGAGGACGCCGAAGCAGAGTGGCAGGCGCTTTTGCCCACGCTCAACGCCGCGCTCGATAAGTTCATAGCCGCGCGCGAAAGCGAAGGCGAAAATATGCGTCGCGATATTTCCGAAAAGAAGGAAAACGTAAAGGCGCTTGCAGAAAAGATAGCCCCCCTTTCCCGCGCAGATGCGGAAAACCAATATGCAAAAATGCGCGAGCGTATTTTTGCGCTCGTGGGCGACACAGTGCCGCTTGACGAAACGAAGCTTATAACGGAATGTGCCGTTTTCGCAGATAAAATCGCCGTAGACGAAGAAACAGTACGCCTTGCTTCCCACTTCGAAGCCTTCGATAACATTCTCAAATCGGAAGAGCCCGTTGGCAGAAAGCTCGATTTCCTGCTTCAGGAAATGAACCGCGAAACAAATACCATCGGTTCTAAGGCATGCAACGTGGAAATTGCAAAAATAGTTGTGGAAATGAAATCCGAGCTCGAAAAAATACGCGAACAAATTCAGAACATAGAATAAGAGGTCGCTTATGAAATTTATCAATATAGGTTTTGGTAATATGGTCGCATCTCACAGAGTGGTTACACTCGTAAGCCCCGATTCCGCGCCGATAAAAAGGCTTATACAGGACGCCAAGGATTCCGGCAGAGTTATCGACGTTTCGTGCGGCAGAAGAACGCGCTCTGTTATAGTAACAGATTCCGAGCACGTTATACTTTCCGCAATACAGCCCGAAACGATAGCCGTTCGACTCAACGGTCAGAGCGACGACGAGGGCGACGACACGGAAACAGCAGAAGAATAAAGGAGTTTTACTATGAAAAAAGGTTTGCTTTTCGTTATTTCCGGCCCCTCCGGCACGGGTAAAGGCACCGTTATGAAGCACTTGCTTGAAACGGGCGAATATTTCTACTCCGTTTCCGCCACCACGCGCGCGCCGCGCCCCGAGGATAAAGAAGGGGTTACGTACTATTTCGTAACGCGCGAGCAGTTTGAAGAAAAAATAGCCGCGGGCGAAATGCTGGAATATGCGCAATACTCCGGCAACTACTACGGCACGCCGAAATCTGCCGTTGAAAAGGCACTTGCAGAGGGCAAGAACGTTATTTTGGAAATTGAAACTCTCGGTGCTTTGCAGGTTCGCGAAAAAATGCCCGAGGCCGTGCTTATTTTCATACTCCCTCCCGATATAGAAACGCTCCGCGCACGCCTGGAAGGAAGAGGCACGGAAACGGCAGAGGTCATCGACCTTCGCATGGCGCAAGTAAAGCGTGAGGTTGCCCTGCTTTCCCGCTACGATTACGCAATTGTAAACGAAAACGGCAAGGCGCTTGAAGCGGCAGAAGAAATTATGCTTATAGCGCACACAGAGCGCCTGCTCACAAAAAGAAACCCCGAGCTTGCAAAAAACTTCGAGGAATACATATCCTAAATCCCATATTCGATACAACAAAATGTCGTAGGGGCGTTCTGTGAACGCCCGCGGGCGAACACAGTTCGCCACTACCGAATTGTTTTACTTAAAGGTTTACGTTAC
>JAFTNI010000090.1 GCA_017451975.1 Clostridia bacterium | reverse complement strand
TACGGTAACGTCTGTAAAAAGCTCCAGCGTTTCAGCTTTAAGCTTGTACGTGTGGGAAAGCACATAGCCCTTTTCTTCGAAGTTGCAAAGCAATATGCTCTTGCACTTTTTTGTCACGTCAAATTCAGCGGAAGCTTCTTTACCCTCAATTGCGTGAGCATGGCAGAAGCTGAAAAGATGCCAAAGGTAGCACCCTTCGCCAAGGCAGTTTGCGCGCACCTTTTTTTCGTCGGCAAAGCCAGGTGTCATACGCTTCACCCACTCTGCGCGGTAGCGCTCGTATTCGTGCTTTCCCATTTTGCGGAACTCCAAGCCATTTTCCAGAAGGGTTTCTTCTATATATTTTATGCTCTTGCGCTTATAATCAAAGGCGTTCTTTTTATCTATAGCCGCATTCCAGATCCGCTTATGAATCTCCCATTTTTTTGGTTCTTCATAAGGTAAAATTTCTTTTTCAGGCTTTTCGTCAAGCAACCAAGGCAACGAATAGCCGCAGAAGCTGAGCATGCGGAACCCTTCAGGCGCTCCATTTTCCTCATCGAGCAAAGGAATTTCAAATTGAACCCTGAAATTTCCGATTTCAATAGAGGTTTCTTTATGTTCAAAATCCAAAATTTCATTCTCCAATGGTTGCTCGTTAAAATTCGCTTTTAAATATTCTCCGCAAAAATAGCAGAAACCGTAGCAATCGAAACACTTTTCTCTTCGGTTATAAACTCCTTCGACATTATTTATTCTCAAAACGTCTATGCCAAGGCTTTCGAAAAAAAGCTTTTCTTCATCGGGCATATTTTCACAGTATTTTCGGAAGTTGCGCGCAGATTGCGTTTCTTCCGCATTGAGGTCACTATAATATTCTTTTGTTTTCTGAATATCTGTGGCAATTTCAAAATCGCCGTATTTTACTGTTTCCATAGTTAAATCCTCATAAAATATTATTTCGTTTAATTATAATTTACCACAAAATTTGCCATTTGTCTATATAAAAACAAAAATACTCACAGAAAGAAGCATTTTCATTCTGTGAGTATTCGCGAAATTAATATTATTTCATGTAGCTAACGTTGTTTTCAACACCGATAACTCTTGCAATAGCAGCGTAAACGTTGTATACTCTCTGTTTATCTGCTTCTTCTTCCATATCTATAGCATAATATTTGTCGAGGTATTCCGCTATAGTGTTGCGGTCGCCTTCGTTTTCAACCTTAATGCCGAAGGGGTTAGATGTGGAAACGCTGTTGAGTGTGTTGTAAATAGCTGTGGAATCGATAGCATAGCCCGTAAGCTTCGGAATATCTTCTTCCTTAACGTTGCTCATATCGCCCGTAGCGAAATCGTAAAGCGCAAGAACTGCGTTAACTTCGTTATCGTAGTTATCTGTACCCTGGAGCTTCATAAGCTCGTTAAGAAGCGTTTCGATAACGTCGTAGGAAGCAGAAGTGTGCTCTTCGGGAATGCCGAAGGAAACGAGAACGTCTTTTTTAAGGATATCGGGAAGAATGCCCATCGTTGTTTCTGTAAGACCTTCTACAAGGTTTTTGAAAGCTGTTTCAAAGTCTTCTGTTTTTTCGCCGTCCGCTTTATTCATAGCATCAACAAGCTTGATAGCATCGCCGGCAGATTTAACTGTTTCGGAAACGGGCTTGCCTTCGTTGTATGCCTTTTTGATGCCGCCTACAGCGGAGCTGATCATATCGTTATCGCCGAGGTCGCCGGAAACAACGATATCGAGAACTGTGGAGCCAACGTCGTTAAGCGTGCTTCCCTGAAGTGCACTTACTGCGTTACCAACTTTTTCAAAGTCGAGCTTGAGGGGGTCGATTTTACCGTTTGCATCTGTTGCGCTGGAAACTGCGCCTGCGAAATTGGAAACAACGCAAGCGAGCGTGTTTGCCGTTTCTGTGGTTTTGTTATCGTCTTTTACAGCTTCTGTGATGCATTCACGGATGGAAATAGCAACTGTTTCGATAGTAGCAAGGTCTGTTTCAAAAGTTTCGGGGTTCTGAATTTTGCCGAGCATAGATGCAATAGCATCTGCGCTTTCGCCTTCAACGTAAATGTCTGCAGCATTGATAGCAGCCATATTCTGCTGAACTGCTTCGGGTACAAATTCTTTAAGAGAAGCTGCACCGTTTACTCTTGCCTGCTCTTTTACGCCTTTAACAAAGCCTTTTGCGATACCTGTAGCAACAGCCTTACTGCCGCCTGCAACGCTCTTGTCAACGACTTTTGCAATTTTATCTTCAAGCTTGTTAAGCTTTTCGATTTCTTTTTTGTATTCCTCTTCCGTCATAAGCGTGTTCTGTTCATCTGCATACATAACGTCTGCATATGTAACATTGTTCGCTTCTTCATAAGCGTGAATTGCATCGAAGTCAACGTCGGATTCTTTGATGATATCTGCGATATCACTCATCATGTTATCGTAAACAGCCTGTTTGTTTTCAGGCACACCGAGCATACGCGCGGTAGCTTCAATCGCTATAGCCGTTACTTCGGGAATAGCGGCGCGAAGAAGCTTGGAATTGAACATATCGCTTATAAGCTCCTGCATGAAAGCTTCATTGGAAAGAGCAACGTAAAGCGCCTTCTGGTCGTTTGCGGAATTTTTGATAGCTGTGAGAAGTTCGCCTTCTATTGCCGTTTCAACAACAGCAAAAAGAGAGGTGAATTCATCTGTAAGGTAAGTTACCTCGCCCTCACATTCAATTTTGGAAACGGATTTGAGGTAAGATTTACCCATAGGTGTAACGCCGAGTGCTGTGGAAACAGTGTAAACAGGGCTTTCGAGAACAGTAAGCTCGCCTTTGATGATTTCAGCGGTGGGGGCATCAACAACCTTCTGCTCTTCAAGCGTATTTACAACCTGGTCAAGCGCACTCTTTTCGGGGAGAACGGAAAAGAATCCGAACATAGGTGCCATAAGCATTGCGAAAGCAAGCACACCAGTAACAACGCCAATGCCAAGTCCTGCAAATCTCTGACCAATGCTGCCGGAGCCGCCGTTGAACAAAACGTTAACAATGGTTTTACCGAAAATAAGGTAGAGAACCCAAGAAATAAGGTTGAGAACCAGGAACATTGCAATGAACATTACAATTCCTATGAGAAATTCGGGAAGAACGATAATAGCTTCTTCAAGAAGCGGAGCGGATTCTATAATTCCAGCGAGCATCTCATTATTGTTTGTGAGAGCCGCGAGAATATTTTCACCGATGGTAAGGCCGTTTATCTTCACATTTTCACAAACGAGCGAAGTAACCGTGCCGGAGAAAGCGAATGTAAGTACAATCGCAAGAACAAATGTAATAAGACGAATGATTGTTTTGCTGAAACCGCGCACAAAGCCCATCAAAGCACTGAAAGCGACGATTACTACAAACAAAAGGGATAAAATAAGCGGTGTCATTCTTAGTACCTCCATACTTATTAAATTATAAATTTGTTGTTATTTTGTTTATATAAATTGAAACCCCGTCATTCTTGCTAAAACGTGATTTTTTGAAAACCGCTGAATTTTCAAAGTTAAAATCAAGTTTCATCTGATACGGGGTAAACAATTCATGATTCGTTAATATATTATATACTTTTTTTCCAAAAAGTCAAGGTGTTTTTTGTCGTTTTTTTATAATTCGGGAAAATATTTCAAACATTTTTGCAAAAAACACAAATTATCTTGCTTTTCAAGTCGTTTCTTTTTCGGTTTCGATGTTTGCAGCCACTTCCTCAAGAGTCATAATATCCTGCTCTTCTATGGGTGCTTCCTCTGTTTTTTTCTTTCTCGTGGAGGAGGATTTGGAAGTAGAGCTATTTGCTGTTTTCTTGGCTGTGCTCTTTGTGCCGCTTTTGGTGCTGCTCTTCTTAGTGGAAGAGGATTTTGAAGTGGATTTTTTAGTGCCGCTTTTTGAAGAAGTAGTTGTTTTTCTTGTCGTTTTCTTCTTTGCAGGTTCTTCTGTGGGCGTTTCCAACGCGGTTTCTTCGCTCATAGCCTCACCTGCCGTTTCAGCCGCAGGCTCTGCTGCAACAGTTTCTTCAAGTAACACAGGCTCTGCTGCCGGTTATTCTGCTGTTTCAAGCGCTTCCGTGGGCTCATCTACCGCTTCGGTAGCTGCAGTTTCTGCCGCAACCGTTTCTATATTTTCCGTGGGTTCTGCCGCCGCAGTTTCTTCGGCTTCCGCCGCTTCGGCAAGCTTGCGAAGTTCCTCGCCCTTTTCTGCCACACCGTTCACAAGCGCGATTGCCTTTTCCTGAATGGAAAGCGCAAACGCCATAATATCGTCGTAGCAGGAGCCGGGAAGGTTTATGCTGGATTTCTGAACGTCTGCCGCCGTTTTGGCTTCTTCCATTGTTTTTTTACATTCATCGAGAGAAAGTGTGAGCTCGCGTATTTTAGCTTCTGCTCTTGCAATCTCCTCTGCCAATATCTCTTCCTTTGCCACGGAAAGCTTAAGCTTTTCTTCGCCGGCAGCAAGCTTTTCGGAAAGTTCTTTTACGTGGAGTTCGCTCTGCACAAGGTCGCAGGCAATAAGCTCTTCTCTGCCCATAGCCTCCTTCTGCAAAACCTCCATCTGAGCGTAAACCTCTTTGAGGTTGGAAGCGGCTTCTTTTGCTTCTTTTTCATTTTTTGCAAGCTCTGTTGCAAGCAGCTCTTCTTTTGCGCTTGCTTCCTTCGCAGCGCTTTCAAGCTGTTCCTTCGCTTTGGCAAGCGCGCCCTCAAGCTCTGCGTTTTTTGCCTCGCTTGCTTCAAGCTTTTCGGAAAGAGTTTTAGATTCCGCCATGGCATGCTCGAGCGAAACCATAAGCTTATTTGCTTTTATTTCGCTTGCCGAGCGTTCGCTCACAAGCGTTTCAACGTTTTTGCATTTTTCCTGCTCTGCGGTAATAACGGCTGTTTCAAGCACCTTGTTTTTCTGCTTGCTTGCAACGAGCGCTTCGCTGAGCTTTGCCTTTTCTTCAAGAAGGTCTTTCACTCTGTGCTCGCTTGAGCCAAGCTTTCTTGCAAGCTCTCTTTCGCGTACTTCACCGGCAGAAAGCTTTTTTGCAAGCTCTTTTTCTCTGTTTTCCGTTTCCGTAAGCTTTTCGGCAAGCGCCGCGTTTTTGCTTTCAAGCTCGGCATAACCTTGGGCAGATTTTGCATCGTTTGCGCGAAGCTCCGCTACTTCTCTTTTCGCGTTCTCTATCGCTTTATCGCGCTCCATAACGGTGATTTTCGCTTTTTCAAAAGCTTTTTCGGCAAAAGCCTGCTTTTCGCAAGCAATCTTTTTTGCTGCCTCTGCCGCCTTACATTCCGATTCCTTTTCTTCTGCCACCTTTGCAAGCTCTTCGTTGTGAGCCTTTGTTTTTTCAAGCTCGCTTTTTGCTTCTGCAAGCTCACCTTTGCACTCGGAAAGATTTTTTGCCGTTTCCTGCGCTTCAAGCGCCGCTTTCTCCGATTTTTTTGTTACGGTTTCGAGTTCGCCCTTTACTTCTTCGAGCGCCTTTTCGGCTTTTCCCGCACGTTCTTCTGCGGCCTCAATAGCAGCCTTTGTGCTTTCTGCGCTCGATGCAATATATGCATTTACATCTTCTTTGTTATAGCCGCGGAAAGCGTCCCTGAATATTTTTGCGTTATCTGTCATGTTTAAAAATCCCTCCGATGGAAAGTTATATACTTATCTCTTAATTATGTTATCACAAATTAGCGAAAAAAGCAACATTTTTTGTTTACTTTTAGAAAAATTACATTTATAATATTTATATAAACTTTTTATTATGGAGAATTTTAATATGTCAAAAGAAATTTACGGCACAAAAGAGCTTTGGGCAGAGCTTCGCGAGAGCGGTAAACCCATAGTGCTTTACGGCATGGGCAACGGTGCGGATAAAATAATTTCTGTGCTGGAAAGCAAGGGCATGGCGCACGCCGACGTTTTTGCATCTGACGATTTCGTGCGCGGCCAGTTTTTCCACGGCAAAAAAGTGCTGAAGCTTGCCGAGGTCGCGGAAAAATATGAGGATTTCAATATTCTCGTTTCTTTCGGCTCTTCACTGCCCGAGGTAATGGAGCGCATACGAGGCATTGCCGCGCAATACACACTTTACGCGCCCGACGTACCTGTGGCAGGCGAAAACCTTTTCGATGCCGATTTTTATTATAATAATGAAGAAAAAATTCTTGCGGCGCGCAAGCTTTTCGCCGACGAGCGCTCGCGCGAGGTTTACGACGAGCTCGTGCGTTATAAGCTAGACGGCAAAATAACGCACTTTGAAAAAACAGACCGCGAAGGCGGCGTTTTCAGCCCCGTGCTTTCAGGCGGATATGAAGTATACTGCGACCTGGGCGCATACACGGGCGACACCGTGGCAGAAGCGCTTGAGCTTTACCCTGAAATAAAGAAAATCATAGCCTTCGAGCCCTCGCCAAAAACCTTTGCAAAGCTTGAAAAGAATACGGCAGGCTGCCAAGCTGAGCTTTCGCTTGTAAACGCTTGTGCATGGAACAAAAACGGCACAGCCGTTTTCACCGACGGCAGCGGAAGAAACTCCACGCTTTCGGGTGCAGGCGCGCAAGGCGCAAAAACGCTTTCGGGTGCAAAAACGAAAGAGGTTGCCACTGCAACGCCCGATAGCTTTATGGATTTCAGCGGCAAGCCGCTGCTTATAAAATTCGACGTTGAGGGCGCCGAGCGCGAGGCTATAGAAGGCTCCAAAAACGCTATTCTTTCCAATCTCACCGAGCTTTGCGTATCGCTCTACCACAGAAGCGAGGATATTTTCGAGCTTCCCTTGCTTATACACGAGCTTTTGCCCGATCACGAGCTTTATATAGAAAAAACGCCGTATATTCCCGCTTGGGAAATAAATTTGTACGCTTGTGCGCGTAAAAAAGCCAGAATTCTCGGTTTTTGAGAGTGATTTTCGGTCTTGTGGGTGTTATTCTCGCTCTCGCTATTGTAGAATAATAGCAAAGAAAAGGAGGAAACACCCTTTTTATATAATTATTTAATTCAAGGAGAACAATCATGGAACGAAAATCTATCGGCAGTTTTATTGCCGTACTGCGCAAAGCCAACGGGCTCACCCAGCGCGAGCTTGCAGATAAGCTCGGCGTTTCCGATAAAGCTGTAAGCCGTTGGGAGCGCGACGAAACCGCCCCTGACCTTTACCTTATACCCGTAATAGCGGAAATTTTCGGCGTTACCTCCGATGAGCTTCTGCGAGGCGAGCGCGCGGGCGAAAGCGCACCTGCGCCCGAAAAGCAAAGCGAAAAAACGGAACGCCAAATAAAAAACCTGCTTCAAACCGTGCGCACAAAATTTCTCACCAAAACACTTATATGCGTGCTGATAGCAATCGTGGGCTTGCTCGCCGCCATGCTTTGTAATTTCGCATTTTACAGGGCTGAGCTCGGCTTCTATGTAAGCCTCATATTCTTCGCCGCGGCCGCTGTAATACAAATCATTTTTGCCGTGCTTGCCTTTTCTGGGCTTGATGCCGAAGAGTTTGAAGGCGCGCATCTTTCCGAAACGCGCAAATACATTATAAAGAAAACGGAAAAACTTATTTTTATCGCTTTTACTCTTTTTGCTTATACACTTCCGCTTCCCATAGAGGGGGCATCGACTTCTATTATAAATATACGCGTAGATTTCTGGGCTTGGCTCATAATAGGAGCAATATTCGCGGCAATAGCCGGTATTATTTGCGCTGCCGCAAATATTATCGTCGATAAAATAGCCGAAAAGAAAGGGATTTATAGCGTTGATGAGAAAGTAGCGCAAAGAAGATATCTTGCAAAAAAACGCTTCGTTTCCCCGCTTCCAAGGCTTGCAATAGTTTTCGTGCCGATCATAGCCATAACGGTTGCGGCACATATCGTTTGTTTGAACGTATTCGATTATGAATTTTTCTTGCGCGGCAAAGGCACGGAGTGGAATGACCCAAACGAGTTTGTGGAATATATGGAAGAAAGCATACGTGATAACGGCATATCTTTAGACGAGCAATACCCTGTTTACCCCACTTATGAGATATGGGTACATACCGCATACGGCACGCACCAAATAGAATTTGAATGGAACAACCGCTATGTTGATGATTTCGTTATAAACGGAGTAACTTCTAGCGATGTTGAACGCGGACATAACGGCACTCTTTACACTCAAGTTTACCCCGACGGAGAAATCTTCCCCGATAATCCCCCAAGCGAAGCATATGATATTCCGGGGTTCCATGCTGTCACATATTCCCGTGAGGAAGTATTCGATGCCAGAGAGTGGACTTATGATATACACACGGGTTTCGTGCTTGCATATATTGCAGAGGGCTTGGCTCTAGCTATTACGTATACGGTAATGGTCATAAAGAAATTCAAAGAAATAAAACAACAATATTAACGTAGAAATCCGCCCGAGGGCGGATTTTTACATTATATAAATTTAATACGGTGGTTTAAAATCAAAGCCATTCCGAGCGTGGATTTTTTAGGATTTTCAGGGAGCTTTAAAAACCCCGCTTCTACCAGATCGTGCACAGCCATCATACGCATAGCGCAAAGCTCCATCATTATATTATATCCGATTTGCGAATGCAAGAGCTTATTGTTAGATTTTTTGAAAACCTTTTCCATTTGCTTTGTTGCACTCATGCAATTTTCCAAAAGACTTTCGTGATTTTTATGATTTTTTATAATTTCCGTAAGCGTGTTCCAGCCTTCACCCTCTATAACTAAAATATCGGGAACGATATTTCCGTTTTCGTCGCTATGGGCGTGCCTGCCTTTTATTTGCTTCCATAGCTCGTTTTCCGCCGCGGAAAATGAGCCTACGTTTCTCTTGTTTTTAATACATTGCGCAAGAAAAATAGGTTGGTTTCTATCCCACATCTCCCCGCATTGTTCCCAGAGTCCGTAATCGCCGTATTTATATGCCCAAAAAGCCGCTTCGGGCGGGTCCATACCGTTATGACCCATTACAATGTTTTCGGGCAAAGAAACCGTTTCATATCCCACAAAGCCCCATTTTTCCCCGTTGGCTCTTTTCGGCGGCTTATTGGGGTATATTTTGCCTATTTCGTCGATATATCTATCGATAATATGGGGCACGAGCCACCATTTTATCATACAATCGCTTATATTATCTGCGTTTACAAATAACTTGCGGAATTCGGGCAAATATTCTTCTATCATTTCACGTATAGCGCGGCTTCTTTCCGCAGAGCCTTTGCGTAAAATATTATATATCTCCAGCCTGCTTTCCTTATCTAAAATAACAAAATTGGTAATATATTTGTCGCCGCATTTTTCAAGCAGCGTTCCTTGATATAAAATCTCAATTTCTTCTTCCATATAAGGTAACGCTATTCCAAGCTCCACTGCAAGCTCCTCTGCGGTAGAGGGGTTATTGCTCGCTTGCAGTAAAATATTTTTCGGAATACTTCTTTGAACCAAATTCCAAGGGAGTCCGCTTGGCTGCGGCCCGCTTGCCGCAAAAGTTACATTTTCGGGTTTATAGCTTCTCGTGCCAAATTCTCTTGCCATTTCCATTCCTTCTTTCAAAATTTTTCTTGCGCGCTGTAAGCGCTTTTTTACGGTTTCCGCGGGAAGCGAAAGTCTCTTTGAAATATCTGCCAGGCTTTTGTCTTCTATGTAATATGAAACTATTATTTCCCTGTAATTACGCTTGATAAAAGCAAGCTCGCGGCGCAGAAAAGAAATCTGCTCGTTCTCGATCACTCTTTCAACAGGGTTTTCTCCTTCTGCTTCAATTTCATAATCGCAAATATCCATATCAGATAACACCTCGCTTCGTTTGTGCTTCTTATCCGCCCAAACGCTATAGCGGTTGCGGGCAATTTTCCAAACCCACGCAGAAAAATTATCAGGAACGATTCCTTTATTTAGCTCTGTAAGAACACTAAGCGCAATATCTTGCGTAAGGTTTTCTGCTTCGGTATTATGCCCCGTCTTTTTCAAGCAGAAATAAAAGAGCTTTTCCATAAAGTTTTCCGCAAAATTCCCAGTAAGACATTCGCACATTTCACTTGGTTTCATCTTTCTCTCGCCTCCTTTCACTCATATAGTGTGGCAATTTTACTTTTGGGGACAAATATTTCTAAAGAAAAACAGGCGAATTTCTTCGCCTGTTTTATAATTTCATGCAAATATTGCAAAATATACGAGCACAGCTATGCCAAGAACGATTCTGTACCAGCCGAAAACCTTAAAGTCATGCTTTTTGATATATCCCATAAGGAATTTTATAACGAAAAGCGAAACGGCAAAAGCGGTTACCATGCCTATAGCAAGTATTGCAAGCTCTGTTCCCGTAAAGGCAAAGCCGAACTTGAGTATTTTAAGAAGGCTGGCGCCGAACATAACGGGAATCGCGAGATAGAACGTAAACTCTGCAGCAACAACGCGGGAAACACCGAGAATCAGCGCGCCTACGATGGTCGCGCCCGAGCGAGATGTTCCCGGAAAAACAGCAGCAATAAGCTGGAAAAGACCTATGGCAAGCGCAAGCGTATATGTAAGCTCGCCCATGGAGTTCACCTTGAATTTCTTATTTTTATTTGCCGTTTCGATTATTATAAACGCAATGCCGAACACGATAAGAGCAATGGAAACGCATACGGGGTTATAGAAAAGCGCTTCGAAAACCTCGTCAAAAAGTATGCCTACGATAGCGGCGGGAACGCAAGCAACAAGTATTTTGCCCCAAAGCGACATAATATCTTTTTTCAGGTAAATTCCCTTTTCGCTTTTGCCAAGCGGGAAAATCTTGCCCCAGAAAAGAAGCACCACAGCCATTATAGCGCCAAGCTGAATTACAACCTGGAACATACCGTAAAACTCGCGCGAAACCTTAAGCTCCACAAATTCGTCGAGCAATATCATATGCCCCGTACTGCTTATGGGCAACCATTCCGTTATACCCTCTACTATACCGAAGAGGAATGCTTTCAAAAATTCTATCACAGTAAAATCTCCTTGAAATTTTTAAAAATTTATATGCTTTATAAGGTTATTATATAATATTTTAAGTTATAATTCAATACAAAACGCAAAATCTTAATAAACTTTTGCGCTTAAAGCGCAAAACATTGACTTTTCGCGCCTTTTTTGATACAATTTTATTGTAAAGGAGCTGATTTTATGCCAAAGGAAAAATTTTTCTCGCTAAATGAAAACGATATAAGGAAGTATTCGGAAAGCGACGTTGCTGTGCACGTTTTCGATTCCATAGATTCCACGAATAACGAAGCCAAAAGAATGATGGAAAGCGGCTTTAGCGGCAAAGCAATAGTTGCCGCAGAGGCGCAAACTGGCGGGCGCGGGCGCCTTGGCAGAAGCTTCTATTCCCCCGCCGCCACAGGGCTTTATTTCACGGTTATAATACCGCCGTGCTTCCCCACAGAGGAAGCTACGCTGCTTACACCTGCGGCAGCCGTTGCGGTTACGCGCGTGCTTGAAAAGCTTTCGGGGTGTGATTTAAAAATAAAATGGGTAAACGATATTTATAAAAACGGTAAAAAAATCTGCGGTATTCTCGCCGAAGCCGTGGCCGATATGGAAAACGGCGGCTTTGCAGGCTTTGCCGTGGGCATAGGCATAAACCTTTCCACAGAAGATTTCCCCGAGGATATTTCCGCTATTGCCTCGTCGCTGGGCGCTTCGGGTGCCAACAGAAATAAGTTGGCGGCAAAAATTGCCACAGAGCTTTTCGCCCTTGCCGAAAACCTTGCGGCGCGGGATTTTTTGCCCGAATACCGAGCGCACTCTTACGTTACGGGCAAGGAAATATATTTCATAAAAGACGGAGAAAAAACAAATGCAACCGCGATGGGGATAGATAACAACGGCGGCCTTGAAGTAAGGCTTGAAAGCGGCGAGCGCACCACCCTTCGCGGAGGCGAAATAACGGTAAGAATAAAATAAAAAGTGTGCCTATAGCACACTTTTTATTTTATTAACCGCACTGCAAAATAAGCCACGTATTTTCAAATTTCTTTTTCTTGAGGTCGTCTTTCTTTATATAGAAATATATAAGACCGCAATCGCCAAACATAAGCTCTGCACCGTTGTATTCAAAAGATTCTATCTGGCAAAGCAAAACCCAATCCTTTGCGTGCTCTTTTATGCTCGCTTCCTCCTCGGGCGTGCGCGGCTCGGGAGCGCCGCAGTAAATGCCGCGCGAAACGCTTTCGCATTCCGTTAACATTTCGCTCTGCACAAGGTTGGCATAGCCGAGCAGCTTGCTTTTTTCGGTTTCATCGGTGTCTACGCCGAGCCCTTCCAGCACCTCGTCATATTCGCCCCAATCACAATCCAGATCGGAATATATTTCAAATTCCTCGTAAGAGGGGTAAGACTCTTTTGCGGAAAATTTAAGCCCTGCTTCCTTCAATCTGAATTCTTCGTTCAGGTCATCGGGAAAAGCTATTTCCTCAAATACTTCAGTATCTGCATAGTAAAATACCTTTTCACATCCCGCATCATTAGGGTCATATCCCCAGGGCTGCGAAGCAGATTCATAGAAGAAATAAAGCATACCTTTTGCGGGCAGAAGCTTTTCCTTATCGTGTCTTTTAACGTCTTTAATATTTATCTGGCAAATAAACGAAAGCGGTCTGTTGCCCCAGCCGTCCTCGTAGCTTTCGCCCTCAAAATAAGGCCATGCAAAATTTTTGGGCAAAAACGGCTTGCCGCCGATTTTGCTTGCGCCGGGCGCGGGCTTTTCGCGGCCGGATTTAAGCTTGATTTCTATTTCGTTTCGCTTAAGCGCACGAATTGCCTCTGTAAGCTCGCTGTTTTCTTCTTCATCAAAATCGTTAAAATTACCAAAATTTCCTATATTCATTATCCCTTCCCCTTTCAGAGATTACTTTTTATATAAAAATTCTCCCACTGTTTCCGTTCCGTAAGATTCCATATAAGTTTTACCGAACTCATTAGGAGCTATATAATCCATATCTGCGCCATTTTCAATGAGCAAATCGAAAATACGCTTTATATCGGTGCGAAGCTCGGGTGTGAGCTTGCGGTAGACATCGCCGTGCGTGCGCGGCAGAACCTGCCTTGCTTGTAAGCAAGCCCTGTTCATACAGGCGTTGCCGTAGCTGTCTTTACCGTTTACGTCGGCACCGAGCGCTACCATTTTTGCAAGTATTGCAAAAGCGGCATCTGCCTCGCGCTCCGTATTCATAACTTCAAAGCCGTTTACACCCGTATCGTTCCAACGTGAGCACATAACCGCGCGGTTTATTGCGTCGTGCAGCACGGGCGTGCGCCACGGGTTCGCGCAAGGCTCGCTTTCCATAAAATTGACATCGGCGCCGCTATCGAGAAGGAAATGCACTATTTCGCACGAAGCACATTTGAGCGCCACCTGCAAGGGCGATTGACCATCGTCTTTTTTCGGCGTGCCGTGCGAAACCTCGCCTATGATAGCGGGGTTTTTAGAAACCAAAGTTTTTACAGCCGAAAAATCGTTTTTTCTTATAGCAGTAAATAATTTTTTCATGTTTCCCTCATCTCATATATTTCTTAACTCTTTTATACAAAATAAACGCGAGCGCAATTTTTGCTATATCCGGTAAAATAAACGGAAGCACACACTGCGCCACCGCCGCGGCAAAGCCCACGCCTGTGCCGCCCATATAAACCAGCGCATACCAAAGCGTACCCGCGGCGTAGCAAGCGAGCATACCGAGCGCGGCTGAAAATATAAGTGCAAGATTTTTCCTTCCAAATATTTTTTCAAAAAGCCAAAATAAGAGCGTTGCCAGCAGAAATCCTATTATATATCCGCCTGTCGCGCCGAAAAGCACGGCAAAGCCACCCGTAAAACCCGAAAACACGGGCAACCCGGCAAGCCCGAGCGCAATATATGCCGCCACAGCGAAAGCACCGCGCCTTCCACCAAGCGCAAAAAGCGAAAAGAAAACGGCGAACGTTTGCATAGTGAACGGCACGGCAAAAGGAACTGTAATAAGCGAGCAAACAGCTATAACTGCAGCAAACACCGCAGTATAAACGATATCAACTATTCTTTTTCGTGTTTTTTTATTCACTGTTCGCGCCCTTTCAATAAATCTTATTCGCTTTTGCAGCCATTTGCCTCAAAAGCCACAAACTCTTCATTTGCCAAGGTAAGCTTTCCCTCTTGCCCGATTTCAAAAGCACTGTAATACTCTTCCGCTACGCAAAGCGTCAAAACCTCGCCGTGCTCAAGCTTAAACGATACCGTAAAAATTTTGATAAGTTCGGGAGTTTTTATTCCCTTTACACTCTTGTCATAGCCAATATCGCATTTTACATCTATCACTTTTGCATAGAAAATATCGTACGATGGCTCTTTGAAATCACTTTCGGAAAATCTGTCTTTACCCAGTTTATTTCTCGTAATAACAAAGCCTGCAATTGCAAGCACAAAAAATACGGCTATCACCGCAATTCCAATATATATACATACCTCTTGAACAGACATATTTACTCCCATAGCACAGTATACTAACTTATAATAACATCTTTATAATTAAAATACAACTATTTCTTAAAAATATTGAATAAAAATATTTGGGCGTGGGAAAATACCTACATCACGAAAGAAAAGAGGTATTTAAAATGTCACCCAAAGAACTTCTCTATATTGAAGACACGCTCGACCATATGTGCGAAAGCAAAAAATGCTGTTCCGATTTTGCAACACAAACACAGGACCCTGCGCTCCGCACGCTTCTCCAGGATATAACGGCTAAGCAGGCAGAAGCCTATGCAAAATTCTATTCCCTTTTGAACGGTTAAGGAGGAAAATATGGACGATAAAACAATGATGTCTGCCGTACTCGGCAACGTAAAAGGTATGTGCGACCTTATGATGCACGGCACTATTGAATCTGCCACGCCCAACGTTCACGCAACGTTCAAATGCGCTCTCAACGATATGCTCGTTATGCAAAATCAGATTTATGCAAAGATGAGCGAAAAGGGCTGGTACCCTATGGAGCAGGCTGAAACACAGAAAATTTCTCAGGCAAAGCAGAAATTCGCAAGTATGTAACGCAAATAAAAACGAGCCCAAAGGCTCGTTTTTATTTGTATTTTCGTGCGCGCAAGTATATTGCATTATTATGGCTTCTATGTTATAATTTTATATATTCCAAAAAAGGAGCAAAGCCATGTCACTTACCGAAACAAGCAGATTTTTAAGCTTTATACTTCGCCATAAGCCCTCGGCTATAGGCATTTCGCTCGATGCACACGGTTGGGCAGACGTAGAGGAGCTTATCGAGGGTATAAGCCGCACACGCCGCTTCAATATGGAAATGCTTGAGGAAATTGTGTGCACAGACGATAAAAAGCGATATTCCTTCAATTCCGATAAAACCAAAATACGCGCAAATCAAGGCCACTCTATACCCGTTGACGTGGAGCTTCGCGAAAGCGTGCCGCCCCGGGTGCTGTATCACGGTACGGGCGAAAAATATACGGCATTTATAGATGCAGAGGGGCTTAAACCCAAATCGCGCCTGTACGTGCACCTTTCGGCAGATATAACCACGGCAACAAAAGTCGGCGCACGGCACGGCTCGCCCGTGGTTTACACAGTAGACACGGAAAAAATGGCGGCTGACGGCTTTAAATTCTATATTTCCGAAAACGGCGTGTGGCTCACCGAGCGCGTGCCCGCAAAATATCTTGCCAAAATGTAAAATATTACACAAAATCAAAACCTCCGATAAGAGCTTTCTTATCGGAGGTTTTCGTGTTTGTTTTATTCCGCGGTCAATCGTCTATTTCAACCTCGGCATAAATAAGAATTTCTTCTTTGCCGGAAAGGCGGTTGATTTTCTTGATACCGGGCTTCTTACAGGATTTTATTCTTACTCCGTTGTACATATCGCCATCGTCGCCGTCTTCGAGCGAATCGCATCTGTGATATTGGCTATCGTATCTTTCGCCTGCTTTGGGCTTGAAGGGCTCGTAGCCAAGCGTGGTGATAGCACTTTCGTACTCAGCGAAAAATGCATCTATCTGAGAGCTGAGCGTACCGAGCTTCTTCGCTATCTGGTCGTCGGCGTCAAATTCCTTGTTATTCTGCTTCATCGTTTCAATATCTTTAACGAGCGACGTAAGCACGGAATCGCAGGATTTGCTCCATACGCCGGAATATTTAATATAGTTTTCTATAAAGAGTTTTTCCTTCTTGGGGTAAATGTTGTCTTTCCATTTATCGAGCTTTTCATAGATTTCGCTCTTCTCTGCTCTGAGCTTGTTTATAGCATCGTCTATAGTGGAAATAAGCTCATGCTGGCTATTACTTGCGCCTTTTTCCATCTGCTCGTAAATGCTGTCGTTACCTCTGGATTCTTCAATAGGGGTTTTATAGAAGTACTTCACGTTTTTCTCAGTGATTTTCTTAGCCTCATCTCTTGCGGAACCGCCGTAATCCTTCATAACGTCTTTTACGGTTTTTGCAATTGCTTTTTCGAGCAATCTTTCCACTTTATATTTGGCGTCTTCTTCTATCTTCTCTGCGTTTCTCCTAGCCTCTGTTTCTATCTGTTCGGCTTTTCTTGCAGCCTCTTCTTCTTTCTGCTCGGCTTGCTTCTTTGCAGATTCTTTTATTTCATCAAGTTCTTTTTGAAGTCCTGACGCTATTTCCTGCTTTTTGGCTTCAAACTCTGCTCTTTCCGTCTGGAGTTTTCCAAGCTCTGCTTTCAGCTGCTCTGCTTCGGCTTTGCTTGCTTTAAGCTGTTCTTCAAACATTTTCGCCTGAGCTTGAACTTCGTGAAGCTCGCCTTCGGAAACAATGGGGGCTGCGGGCGCAACGGAAGCATTCTGCATCGCAAAGCGATTTTTATGGTTATTTTCAACTTCAAAAATGCTGAGGTTATGAATTTTATTATGAGGAAGCGGATTCAATATATTAATATCAGTCCATGAATATGCCGATTCAACGCGCATATGTGGCAAAAATTTGCCGAGATTATCTACCGTATTATTGCTTCTGAATATATAGTAGCGATATGCAGATTCGCGAAGCACCGAAACTTCAAAAGGAGAAAGCGCTTCGTTCCTTACAGTCAATTTTTCCTGCATACATTCAACGAACGTGCTATGTCCCTTTTTATAATAGTCATTATCTATTATATTACACAAATTGAGAAAAATTTTCTTTACTTTTTCAGCATCAAGAGCAATATCAAAGCCCATATAAGATTGCTTGATTATAAAAAATCTGCTGTCAACGCTGCCGTTTATGGGCAATATGTTTTTTATAATCGTAAATTCTTTGGATATTGCAGACATTGTGTCTCTGTAATATTCATATGAATCTATATTGTTTAAATCCATTATTAATCATCCTTTCTTCAAACTGACATATAGCATATCAGTTCAGGTTTTTGAGCTGAACCGTGCAAGTGGAAAGCTTATTTTTGTTTTTGGTACTGTAAGCCTCTATTGTAACAACGCCTCTTTCGTCTACAAGTATTCTTGTTTTCGTTTCCGTATCTGCGGGCATGGGCGCGCCGTGGTCAACCGTAATGTTCATAATTTCCGTATAATCGGTATCTATGTTCACGGAGTTGGGCTTAAGAACCTTTGCCTCGTAAACGGGAAGGAAAGAAAGCTGCTGTTTATCTCTTATAGTATAGGAAGAATGGTAGGGCGAGGTATAGGGGATAGGCG
>JAFTNI010000089.1 GCA_017451975.1 Clostridia bacterium | reverse complement strand
TTGATATTGTTATCTGTAAACATAAAAAATCAGGAGGTAAAACAAACAATGAGTTTCGAATTTGATTCAAACTTCGATAGCGGTGTAAATATTAAAGTTATCGGCGTTGGCGGCGGCGGCGGCAATGCCGTAAACCGTATGATCGAATCTAACATTCAGGGCATGGAATTTATTTCCGTTAACTGCGATAAACAGATTCTTCTCAAATCCAGCGCACCTACAAAAATTTCTATCGGCGATAAAATTACAAGAGGCCACGGCGCAGGCGGTGACCCTTCCGTTGGCGAACAGGCTGCTGAAGAAAGCATTGAAGATATTTCCAATGTTATCCGCGGCGCAGATATGGTATTTATTACAACAGGTATGGGCGGCGGTACAGGTACAGGCGCGGCTCCCGTTGTTGCAAAAATCGCAAAAGAAATGGGTATCCTTACAATCGGTATCGTAACAAAGCCCTTCGCTTTTGAAGGCCCGAAGCGTATGCGTCTTGCTGAAGCAGGCATTGCTCAGCTCCGCGATTACGTTGACTCTCTCGTTGTTATCCCCAACGAAAGACTCAAACAGATTTCTGAAAACAGAATTACTCTCGCTAACGCTTTCTAATATGCGGACGATGTTCTCCGTCACGGCGTTCAGAGTATTTCCGACCGTATCAACATTCCCGGTATCGTTAACCTTGACTTCGCAGACGTTTGCTCCGTTATGAGAAACGCAGGTTACGCTCACATGGGTATCGGCACAGGCACAGGCAGAGATAAAGCAGAAGTTGCTGCAAAAGCGGCTATTTCCAGCCCCCTTCTCGAAACATCTATTTCCGGTGCTACAGGTATTCTTATCAACATCACGGCAAGCCCTGACATCAGCCTTGACGAAGTTGAAACAGCTTCCGCTATGATTTCTCAGGAAGCTCACCCCGACGCAACGATTATCTGGGGTGCTGCATTCGATAGCAACCTTGAAGATACAATCAAAGTTACGGTTATTGCAACGGGCTTTGAATCTATCCCCACAAGCGCTATGAAAACAACGAGAAACAACGCAAGACCCACAACAAGCACAACTACGATGAGAAGAAACCCCGACCCCTGGCAGTTCAACACAAGAACTATCAACAGAACACCCACACCTGCACAGCCCATCCAGCACGACGAAGACGATTCTCTCATTTCCAACAGCGAATTTGACGAAATCATGTCTATTCTCAAAAAGAACAGAGGCTAATTACATAAAGGCACCGTAACAAACGTTACAGTGCCTTTTTTGTATTGCGCTGGGAAAATACACTGAAATTAGCTAAAATGAGGGCCTTCCCCTGCATCAGCTTAGGGGAAGGTGGCGGCGAAGCCGACGGATGAGGTGTTCTTTCGCTGATTTTTCTCGACATACGCAAAAAAAACTCCCCCTTCCCCGTGTGCCGATAAGACAGTAATTTGAAGAAATTACGAAATCGGCATCTGTCAAACAGGATTGGACAACAAAACAGACGGCATTCAACTTCGGTTGGGTGTCGTCTGTTTTTGTACGTTTAAGGCTTGAAAATCGCCTATTTTCTGCTCTGTGATGCGTTGTACGAATATGAACAATTTGTAACTTTAGCAGCATACTCATTGACAGAATGTCTTTTTATGTGTATAATTAACCTAAAGGTTAAATGATTGGCGGTGATGTGGTGGGACTCCAAAATACAATGAAGTCCTTGGCTGACCCTACCCGAAGAACAATTCTTAACCTATTAAAAAAGGGGCGGTTGTCAGCCGGAGAAATAGCAGAACATTTCAATATTAGCTTACAAGCGATTTCAAAACATTTGTCTATTTTAAAAGAAGATGACCTTATTCGTGACCAACGAGAAGGTAAGTACATTTTCTATGAGCTTAATGCCTCAGTTCTTGACGAAGCACTGCTATGGCTCACAGATTTAAGAGGAGGAGAATAATGAAAAAGTTATATGCGATTTGTTACGGAGTTATCTTGTTGTGTATCATCGGTACGGCGATACTCCTTATATTTACACCGGATACCATACCAGTCCACTACAATTTTGCCGGCGAGGTTGACCGTTTTGGAAGCAAGTACGAAAATCTAATTTTCCCTCTGTTTGCCATAATAATGGGCGCATTTTTCATTCTGCTTGCAAAACTACAGCGCAAAAAGGGGTTGGCTGTAAACGAGAAAATCCTTCTCTATACCGGGATATGTACCCTACTTTTCTTCACGGTGCTCGGTTTCTATTTCATGCTTAAAGCTATCAGATATGATCCCGATGCAACCGCTACATTTAGTATAGATGTAATGAAGTTTACCGGCATTGCAATTGGTATAATGCTCGTTATACTCGGAAATATTATGCCTAAAGCACGACGTAATGCGATGTTTGGCTTGCGGACAAAATGGAGTATGGCAAACGATAATGTATGGCAAAAAAGTCAGCGTTTCGGAGGGATAACTTCGGTATTGTGTGGGCTTGCAATGATTATCGTTTCGGCTATCATACCGGGTGTTTGGAATCTAATTGTAACGACTGTTATAGTGATTGTTTGGATTACTTTGTGTGTAATAGCCTCATATCAATACTATAAAACAGATAGCTCACAAAAATAATTGCTTATAAGTTTTTAAAGGTAATGTTATGGAGATTATATTATGACAGAGATAGTATGTGCAATTATCTGCGGAATTCTTGCGTTAATAGCTTTGGTTATTAGTGTTCGGTCGTTCAAAGAAAAGGGCTTCCTTTTCAACAATGCATACATATGGGCATCAAAACAGGAGCGAGAACAAATGAACAAGAAGCCGCATTATCGACAAAGTGCCATTGCTTTTGCTTTGATTGCTGCAATGTTCGTTTGCTTAGGCGCTGAAACAGTTTTAAACACAGGCTGGTTGTGGATAGGTGTAGGAGCAAGTTGTATTGCAGTACTTGTGTACGCTATTGCGTCTTCAATAAAAAATGAACTTAAGTAATACTATCATCTGTTAGGCGCGAACTATTAGCTGATTGCTAAAAATCAGAATCAGCACCAACGGTGCATAGCCAATTTCTCGGAAATTGTTAAAGGGTTTGGGATGTTTCCCAACAAGTACGCACAAGTGGGTACCGCCGTGCCCTGCTTGCTACAGATGATCGCATCTTAGCAAGCAAATCGAAGATTTCTAATTTTTAGCAAAATCGGCAAAACTGATTTTTGCAAAAATCGCAGAGTGTACATACACCTGCTGTGCTTGCTATTCATCGTTTCCCATAATAGCAAGTGCCATTTCTTCAAATGGAAATCGGCGGCAACCGCCGCATTGTCTGCCCAAAAAGCGAAACGGACGGATGCTGTCAATGGCGGCGAAGCCGACGGATGAGGTGTTCTTTCGCTGATTTTTCTCGACATACGCAAAAAAACTCCCCTTTTGGCGCACCTGCCATAAAGCAGGTACGCCAATCTTTTGTTCGCAAACTCAACTGGTAGTTGCATTTAGGTCAAAAAACAAGTTATTGTATTACATTTGGGTGTATGCTATAATAAATACAGAATCCGGATTCAATAATTTTTATGTGAGGTAATGTTGTGACTATTGGCGAAAGAATTAAACAATTGCGAAAAAAGAATGATTTAACACAAGAAAAGCTTGCCGACTATCTTTGCGTATCGTATCAGGCAGTGTCTAAATGGGAATGCGGTTTATCAAGCCCCGACCTTGCCTTGATAGTGCCACTGGCGAAGCTTTTGAACGTTACAACAGACGAATTGCTCGGCGCCGTTCCCGAAAACAACGATACGCGCTATGCGGAATTGAAGGAGAATTACGATAAAACCTTCAAAAGCGGCGATCTGCTTGCGCGCCTTGCCGTATGCGAAGCCGCAGTGAAAGAATACCCCGGGGATATGGAATGGCTGAGTAACTATGCCTGGGCTACCTGGTGCGGCGCCATTGAAGAACGCAACGATGAAATTTTCGGGCAGGGACGCGAAAAAGCAATAAAATTATTTGACACGGTTATTGAAAACACTGAAAACGACAAAAACAAAGCCCATGCTATCACAGGCATTGTTCAGTGCCTATGCGGCAAGGGGTGCAAAAAAGAGGCTAAAAAATACGTCGATTTATACCCAGAAACAAAAATATCTTATTCCGATAAAAATAAACTTCTGGGAATGTGTTTGGAAGGCGAGGAGCAAGCCAAACACAAGCAGCATTATTTAGGAAACTATTTGCAGGTTTTGGTTGACGCTCTCTTGTGGGACGGAATTGCAGAAAACAAATACACTTGCATAGCCGCAGAAAAAATTATTGAAGCTATGATACCCGATGAAAACTACTGCGGATTTAATTACGAGATGGCGCATATACAATTCCGCAAGGCTGAAATGGAAGCAAAGGAAAACCATACTGATGAAGCATTAAATCTTCTGAAAAAGGCAATCTATTATGCAAGAGAATATGATTTAATAGACAGTATATCTCCCGGCGAATATGCTTATACAGCACCTCTTTTTAGCAAAGTGACAATTGATACTCGCAAGTGGTGCCACACGGGAAATACTACTCTGCTGGAGAGTATAAAGGAAATGTGCAAGCGAAAAAGCTTCGATGCCGTGCGTAATCACAGAGAATATGCGGCTCTTTTCGCATAATAAATTTCAGCGTAATTTTCCATAAAGTTAAAAGGACAGAGAATGTGAAATTCTCTGTCCTTTTGAGTGTGTCGATAAACTATTTTTGGCTCGCCCCTTTGGGGGAGCTCCGCGTCCGGGGTCCTCAAATTATGCAAAGCATAGTTTGGGGTTCTCGGGTAGCGGTGAGAGGGCAAATGTTAAAAATATAAATTTTTGATGCAATTTCGAGTTTTTATCCTAGCCCTCTCCGTCACATACGGTGCCACCTTCTCGCCGCGATGCCGCTTAGCTACCCAAAGTGAGAGGCTCAAGTCACTTTTTCCGCAAGGGCGTTCTGCGAACGCCCGCAAGAGCTTTTATTACATCTTAGGGTTTACGAATTTGAGTTCTCGCAAGGGGAAAAGCTCGAAGCGCCTTGAAATTTCTTCGCATTTGCGCACGTTTTCCTTCATAAGAAGCTCTTCGGGGCTGTGCGCATCCACACCGATGATAACACTGTTGCCAACGTCGCTTGCTATGCGCCAGAATTTATCGTTCGGGTAGCATCTGTTTTTCATAACGCCCACGCAGTTTATTTCAAGGGGGATTCCCTTCGCCTTCGCCGCGCGGCAAAGGCGCTTCATTTCCGCCTTATAAAAGGCGTCGTCGCCCGCGTAATTTATAACGTCGGGGTGGGCAACGTAGGAAAACTTGCCCGTGTTTATGCCCGCTATAACCGTGTCTACGTATTTCGTGAGCATATCGTCGCCGTTCGCGCCCTTCATAACATGAAGCTTTTCCGCGCCGTCGTCTATATAGTGCTGGCCGAGAATAAGATATTCATAATCGAATTTTTCAAGAAAATTCAGCGTTTTTTCAAAATAAGTCGGGTAATATTCAAGCTCAAAGCCGATGTGTATTTCAATATCGTTTATATATTCGTCGCGCAGGCGCTTGAGCGTGGCAATATACTCGCCCGTTTCCTCCGGGCGCATACGGATACGGTAATCTGCGCCGTCGACAAGGTACGTGCCGTGGTCGGCAAAGCCGAGCACGCGGAAGCCCGCCTTTATAGCCGCTTCTATATATTCGCGCTCCGTGCCCTCTGCGTGGTGGCAGCGGCTTGTATGTGTATGGTAATTTGCGTACATTTTCTCTTCCCCACTTTCTAAAAATTTACCGGGAAACACGTTCCCGGCAATTTTTATTTACCATTTGCAACTGATTTTGCAAGCTCCTTTGCGGCTTCTTTTTCCGCTTCCTTCTGTGATTTTTCTTCGGCTTCCTTTTCGGCCTCTTCCTCTGCCTCTTTTTCCGCCGCCTCTATTTCCTCCGCAGAGAAATATTCAAATTCAATGTCCTTGAAAGCGCTTGCTTCGCCCGTAATGTTCTTGATCACGTAGTAAATAAGCCCATCTCTGCCAAGACTGAGAACACCCTTCGAGGAGGTTCTGAAACGGTATGTAAGCCTGCCTATTTTAAAAATAAATTCCGCTTCCTCTATGCTGCAGCCATCGTCTGCTTCGTCGCAGAGCGAATGGATGAAATCGTATATAACGCCACCGATTTCTGTTTCGGAAACGTTTTCGGAAATTTTTATTTCGTGTATCTTCTTAATGTCGGAAAGCAAAACCTTATCTGCCACGCCAACCTCGCGGAAGCGGTAGTCTGTCGCGCGGTCTGCATATATATCGTACCACTGAATATATTTGAACTTCTTCATCATTTCTTCGCCTATTTCGGTGGAAACGGCGGCTTCCATAAGGTCGTTCGCCCTTTCAACACTGTAACTGTCTGTAATGGCAATAATGGAGTACATATATATTTTAAATTCTGTGCCATCGTCAAGGCAACGGGCGTTTATTTCGTAGCGTCCGCTTGTTTCGTTACGCTTTTCATAGTCGATTACGGTAAATTCCTTCGACGGGTATTCCTTTTCAAGATACTCGCGCACTCTTTCGTAAATATCCTCTTCCGTATTGCACGATACCAAGGAAAAGCAGAGCAACGCAACGAGCAACAGCGAAACAAATCGCATCAAAGTTTTCATGCTATTCTCCCATATAATCAAAAATTCATAAATATCCGAAAAACCCCTGAAAACGCGGAGCACGGCTTTTTTTATTCATGAAAAAAATAAAGTACAAATATTATACAACAAAAATTCTGCAAAATCAATAGTTAAATACTCATTTATTTAATTTAAACACGCATATACGTACATATTTTTGATTAAATACTACATAATTCCGCAATAATAACTATAACATTTTATTTTACGGAGGAAAGAAATATGCACGAAAATGTAAAAACTGAAATTGTAAAAATAAGCGCCGTGGAAATATTGGATTCACGCGCCAACCCCACAGTAAGCTGCGAAGTAAAGCTTGCCTCGGGCGCACGCGGCAGAGCGGAGGTGCCCTCGGGCGCCTCTACGGGAAAATACGAGGCGCACGAAAAGCGCGATGGCGGCGCGCGCTTCGGCGGGCGCGGCGTGCAGAACGTATGCGAAAAAATAGAAACCGAGCTTTCCCGCGCACTTTGCGGCAAGGACGCCGCAAACCAAAAGCTTATAGACGGCTTGCTTATACGCGCAGACGGCGCGCCCGATAAATCCAATTTCGGCGCAAACGCCCTGCTTGCCGTTTCGCTTGCCTCGGCGCGCGCCTCGGCTTGCGCCTATGGGCTGCCGCTTTACCGTTACCTCGGCGGTGTGTACGGCTCGCGCCTGCCCGTGCCGATGATGAACGTGATAAACGGCGGGGCGCACGCGGCAAATAACCTTGAAATCCAGGAGTTTATGCTCGTTCCCACGGGCGCAAAAAGCTATGCAGACGGCGTGCGCGCCTGCGCAGAGATATATGCACACATAGGGGCGCTGCTTCGCAAAAAGGGGCTTTCCACCGCCGTTGGCGACGAGGGCGGCTTTGCGCCGAGCCTTGAGAGCGACGAAGAAGCCGTGACTCTGCTTTGTGAGGCAATAGAGGCGGCGGGCTACGGCACAGACAAGGTAAAAATCGCGCTCGACGTCGCTGCAAGCTCCTGGGCGTGTGAGGCCGGCTACCGCCTGCCGAAAAGCGGCGAGTTGCTTTCTGCAGGCAAGCTTACTGAAAAGCTGCGTATGCTCGCGGAAAAATACCCCATTATCTCTATAGAGGACCCCGTGGGCGAGGACGACGAGGAGGCTTGGCAGAGCGTGACGGCAACCCTCGGCAAAAAGCTAATGCTCGTGGGCGATGACCTTTTCGTAACAGACGCTCACCGTATAGCAGAGCTTTCCGAAAAGGGCTGTGCCAACTCGGCGCTCATAAAGCCCAACCAGTGCGGCACGCTTTCTGAAACCGTTGCCGCCGTGCAGTTTGCTAAAAAAGCGGGCTATAAAACAATTATTTCCCACCGCTCAGGCGACACGGCAGATACTTTTATTGCCGACCTCGCCGTCGCCGTAAACGCCGATTTCATAAAAGCGGGCGCGCCCGCGCGCGGCGAGCGCGTGGCAAAATACAATAGGCTCCTCGAAATAGAAAAGGAAATTTGCTTTATGTAGGCTTCACTCACAAGCTCTCCCCTGCATAAAATGAAGCAGGCACATTCTGTCAGAAATTGGCGCAAAATTCAGCGCCCGTTTCTGATTTGAAAGCACCAAAACGGGTAAAAATACCATTGTAAAGGTAAGCGCTTACTGAAATACCCAAAAAGAGAGTGTGATAAAAATGAATGTTAAAAGAGGAGATATATTTTACGCAGATTTAAGCCCCGTTGTCGGCTCGGAGCAAGGCGGCTTGCGCCCCGTGCTGATAGTACAGAACGATATCGGCAATAAATACAGCCCCACGGTTATAGCCGCCGCAATAACCAGCAAGCTCGATAAAGCAAAGCTTCCCACTCACATAGACGTTTACGCAGAGGAGTTCGGGCTTTCGAAAAACTCCGTAGTGCTCTTAGAGCAGATACGCACGCTTGATAAGCGCCGCCTGCGCGAAAAGATGGGCCACTTAGATGACGTACTTATGCAAAGAGTGAACGACGCAATAACAATAAGCTTCGGGCTTGCTTCGCAAAGCGACGCGCGCGAAAGCATATCCGCCTCTGCCGATGGCGGTATAGTAACGGCTTGAATTTATTTTACCGACCGCAGTTACGCGCGGTCGGTTTTCTTTTGCGGAAATTTTCAATTTTAATACAAAATTTACATTTATCTATTGCAAAACTGCCGAAATAAAGATATAATATAAGAAAATACTAAATTAAAGAGGTTTACCCAATGAATTTATTTATGTTACTCGACACAACTACGGCAACAGGTAACGCAGGCGGCGGCCTTGGCGGTATGCTCGGCATGTTCCTGCCCCTTATCCTCGTTTTCGTTATCATGTACTTCCTCGTTATCCGCCCCCAGAAGAAGCAGGAGCGCCAGGAAGCACAGATGCGCGATAACCTTCAGGTAGGCGACGAGGTTACAACGATAGGCGGTATCATCGGCCGCGTTGTAAGCATTAAAGACGAAACATTTACGCTTGAAACAAGCCGCGACAGAACAAAGATGCGCTTTGTTCGCGGAGCTATCAAGAGCGTAGACGTAAGAATCGCAGACCGCTATGCCGAAGCTGAAGAAGCTAAAGTAGAAGAAGCAAAGGCTACTGACGCACCCGCTGAAGAAGAAGGCAAAAAAGCTTCCAAAAAAGGTAAAAAAGACGCTGAATAACGTAATAACAAAATCTCCCGTTGCATATTATTGTAAAAAACAACGGGAGGTTTATTTTTATGAACAAATCGGTTTCCGCAAAAAACGCCCGGGAAAAAGGGCTGGTTTTATGCGCCCTGTGCGGGCTTCTTTCCGCCGTGCTTGCGCTTATTTTGCTCGCGGCGGTGAGCGCCGCAGTGGGGCTTTCTATGGGCGACCCCGGAAAATACACGAAAATTTTCGCCTTCGCCTCGCTCTTCGGCGGCGCTTTCGTGGGCGGCTTTGCCACGGCGCGCAGAAAAGGCAGCACCACGCTTCTTTGCGGCTTGCTCACGGGCGCTTTTCTTCTCGCCGCAATTTCGCTTGCAGCGCTCTGCCTTTCCCTTTCTATCAATATTCCGCTTTTCTGCCTTTGCTCGCTTTCCGTGCTGCTTTGCTCCATTCTGGGCGCAAACATAGGCGTTGGCGTTCAAGCGCGGCAAAAAAAGAAAAAGAAACGCTGAAAAAATCGTGCTTCGGCACGATTTTTTTCTATTTCCTGCTCAAACCGTCTTGTTTAAAAAGCAAAAATATGGTATTATATATTTAATAACATTAAAAATTTGCGGAGGCAGCTATGAGAAACCTTTTCGTTCCCGACTATATGTTTGCAGACATATATAAAATCACCCCCGAATTTATAAAATCGCTCGGTGTGCGCGCGCTCGTGCTCGACATCGATAATACACTCGTTACTTACGCGGTGGCAGAGCCCACGCCCGAGGTAATCGCCTGGGTGCGCGGTATGCAGGAAAGTGGGCTTTCGCTTTCCATCGCCTCAAATAACCACGGGCCGCGCGTTGAAAAATTCAACGAAAAGCTGGGGCTTTACATCATGTGCGAAAGCGGCAAGCCCTCGCGCAAGGCCGTGCGCAACGCCTGCGCCCACTTTGGCGTGAAGCCGCAGGAGGTTGCCGTAATAGGCGACCAGATATTCACCGACGTGCTCTGCGCTTCACGCGCGGGTGCCGTTGCAATACTCGTAACACCCATTCCCTATAACGAAAACCTTTTCTTCCGCTTCAAGCGCGTTTGCGAAAAGCCATTCATACGCGCTTACAGGAAAAGAGAGGAAAAAAAGCTTAAGGCACAGGATAAATCCAAGGAAAACAGCAAATGATTATAGAAAATATTCACATTATAAATTTCGGCAAGCTTTCCGATTTCACGCTTGAGCTTGCAGAGGGCATAAATATTATAGAGGGCGGCAACGAATCGGGCAAATCCACTATATCCGCTTTCATAAAGTTTATGTTTTACGGTCTTTCACCCGATGAGGGCGAGCGCGCAAGAAGCATAAGCTGGCAAAGCGCCACGGCGGCGGGCACGCTCACTCTGCGCGAGCACGGCAGCCGCTACCGCATAGAGCGCGAAGCGATAACCGTAAAATCCACCGCCGAGGGCAAAGCCACCGTGCGTGAGCGCTGCGTGGTTATCGATGCGGAAACGGGCAAGCCGCTTTACAAAGGCAAGGTAGTGCCGGGCGAAATTTTCTTCGGCATACCGCGCTCGGTTTTCGAAAGCACGGCTTTCATAGGTCAGCTTTCGGGCACGGCGGCGGGCGGCAAAACACTCGCAGAAGCAACGGAAAACATTCTCTTTTCCGCCGATGAAACAGTAAACACGAAGAAAGCCATTAAAAAGCTGGAGGAAGCGCGCGTTTTTCTCCAGCATAAAAACCGCAAGGGCGGCAAAATCTACGAATATACGCAAAAGCGCGAGCTACTTGCCGAAAAGCTCGCCGAAGCGCAGAATACCAGCGCCGAAATTATAAATATCGAAGGCACGGCACGCGCTTGCCGCGAGGCTAAGGAAAAAGCAGAGGGCTCGCTTGCCCGCGTGCGCGCAGAGCTTGCGGCGCACGAGCGCTTTATCATACAGCAAAACTACCGCAAGCTCGACGAGCAGGACGCAAAAATAGAGGCGGCGGAAAACGTGCTTAAAAAGCTTTCTGCCGAAAACCGCTACGGCGCGGGCATGACCGACGAGCGCTTCGCCGCAAAGCTGGGCGAAGAAAAGATGCGCCTTATCGCGCTTGAAACAAAGCTGCAAATGGCGCAGAATTCGCAAAAGGAAGCAAGCGCAAAGCTCGAAGCGCTGAAGGAAAGCGTTTTCGACCTTCCCGAGGATATTTCCTGCGAGGAGCTTCTTGAAACAGAAGCGGCGGGACTCAAAAAATCCAAAAGCTTCAAAGCCACAGCATGCGTTTTCAGCGCGCTCACAGCGCTTTGCGCCGCGCTTATTTTGGTAAACCCCTTTATAGCGCTTGCCGCTTGCGTTGCCATGCTTACGTCATCGTGCATTTTCTGGGTGCTTTTTGCCTCTTGCGGCAAAAAGCTGCGCGAAAACTGCTACGATATTTTCGAAAGCGCGGGAAGCGAGGAATTCCGCGCCTCTGTTGCCGCAAGGCAGAAAGCAGAAGCGGAAATACGCTTTGCGGAGCGTACGCACGAGGAAATGGGTGAACGCACGGCGCAAATAAAAGCGCAGTACGATGCCGTTAAATCAAGTATAAGGCATATGCTTGAAAACGCAAGGTTTTCTACGGGCGCAAACATTCTTTCCGATATTGAAAAAGCTGAGGAGGAAGCGCGCTCGGCCGCCGAAAAGCGAAAAAGCGCCGCGCGCGAAAAAACCGCGGCAGATGCAAAAATGCTTGAAATAACAGAATTTCTCGAAAACGTGCCCGAGGAAGAAAAGGAAAAGGCGCTGGAGGAAATTTTCGATGAAGACGCAATGCTCGCCTTCGACCCGCGCGCCAAAAAGCGCGATGCCGATTTCCTCGCGGGCTCTATAGCCGCGCAAACGGAAAAAATCCACACGCTTGAGTGCGACCTTGCCGCGCTTTCGGCAAAAGGCGCACGCCCCGCTGAAATAGCGCAGGAAATAAGCGCTCTCGATGCAAAAATAGACGAGGCGTGCGAAAAATTCGATGCCTACGTTACCGCTATCGATGCCATCAACACGGCAAGGGGCAAGCTGCGCGACGGCGTTTCGCCCAAAATTGCAGGCAAAGCAAGCGAGCTTATGGGCGGGCTTTCGGGTGGAAAATACGAAACCGTCTTCGTCGATTCCGAATTCGGTATGTCATATACCTCTGGAGGCATCACGCGCGAAGCCTCCACGCTTTCTGCGGGTACCTCCGATATAGCTTATATAAGCCTGCGCCTTGCGCTTGCCGAAACGCTTTGCAAGGGCAAAATGCCCCCCTTCGTTTTCGATGAAAGCTTTGCGCGTATGGACGATAAAAGGCTCTTGGCGGCGCTCGGCATAATAGAGCAAAGGTTCGCGCAAAACGCCCAGGCTATACTCTTTACCTGCCATGGGCGCGAAAGCAATTTGGCAAAAAATACCGTTAAAGCAACATTATTGTCAATTTAACGGATATTCCGCAAAAAATTATTAAATTTGTGTGAAAAGTTCACAAAACCTCTTTATTTTTTCACAGTTATGTGCTATAATGTACTTGCAAAGGAAAAATTCTTTGCAAGTACGATAGAAAGGCGACTAAACTATGAAAATCAAAACTTTGTTAAGACACGTTGTAATCGACGAAAGAACAAAAGCTATCTTCGAAAAGAAAATCGCGAAGCTCGATAAATTCTTCGATGACGAACAGGAAGCGCTCGTTACGCTCCGTAAAGCAGGTGACACAGAAATCCTTGAACTTACCATAAATGCCGCAGGAATGATTTTCAGAAGCGAAGTTAAAAGCGAAAGTTACCTCCGCGCTATCGACATCGCGGTTGACGTAATCGAACGCCAGATTCGCAGAAACAAAACGAAGCTCGCAAAGAAAATCCGCTCCACGGCTTTCGATAAAACTGCCATACCCGAAGATATTCCCGTAGAGGAAGAAGATAAGCTCGAGCAGATCAGAGTTAAAGAATTCACCCTCAAGCCCATGACGGTAGAGGAAGCTATACTTCAGATGAACCTTATCGACCATAATTTCTTCGTTTTCCAGGACCAGGAAACGGAAAAGATCTTCGTAGCATATAAGCGCGCAGACGGCGGCTACGGCGTTATTAAAACAAATAAATAATTTTTTACGAGGCACGTTTAACGTGCCTCTTTTTTATATCCCCAAAACGGTTGCAATCGTGCATCTTTTATGATAAAATTATTTATATAACTAAAATCTATAAGGCGGTACATTATGCCAAATAAAAACGACATCGTAACAATTGAAATAACAGATATAACGCTTGAAGGCGCAGGCGTGGGCAAAACGGAAGAGGGCTATGTGCTCTTCGTGCCCGGCAGCGCCCCCGGCGACATTATAAAAGCAAAGATACTCAAAGCGCTTGCCTCCTACGGCTACGCAAAAATAGAAGAAATTATAAAGCCCTCCCCCGACAGAGTGGAGGTAGACTGCCCCGTTTTTGCAAAATGCGGCGGCTGCGTTTTCCGCCACATCAGCTACGAAAAGGAGCTTGAAATAAAGAAAAACCTCGTAGATGCGCAGTTTGAGCGCATAGGCGGGCTGGATATAAGATGCGCGGGCATCACGGCAAGCCCCGAGGTGTGCGGCTACCGCAACAAAGCGCAGTTCCCCGTAGGCAGCGACGAAAAGGGGCTTTACTTCGGCTTTTTCGCCCAGCACAGCCACAGAATAATAAAATGCGAAACCTGCGCGCTTCACCCTGCTTTCTACACGGACATTCTCGCCGCCATAAAAAAATGGGGCGACAGATATAAAATTTCTGCATACAACGAGGAAACGAAGGCGGGGCTTCTGCGCCACGTTTACATTCGCGATGGCAGAAAAAGCGGCGAAATTATAGTTTGCCTCGTGGCAGCAGGCAACACGCCCAAAACCAAGGAGCTTACGGCGGCACTGCTTGCAGCAAACCCGAAAATAGTGGGTATCGTGCTCTGCATAAACAAAAAAGAGGGCAACGAAATTCTTTCCGATAATTTCCGCGTGCTCTGGGGCAAGGGCTATATGACAGACACGCTCTGCGGCGTAGAATTTGATATTTCCCCGCGCTCCTTCTACCAGGTCAACCACGACGGCGCCGAAAAGCTCTACGGCATCGCCGCGGAATACGCCCGGCTTACGGGTAATGAAACCATTATAGACCTCTACTGCGGCACGGGCACGATAGGCCTTTCCATGGCGAAGCGCGCGAAAAAGCTCATAGGCATAGAAATAATCCCCGATGCGGTGAAAAACGCCGCTGCCAACGCCGCACGCGCTGGCATAGAAAACGCAGAATTTATTTGTGCAGACGCAGGCAAAGCGGCGCTCGAGCTTGCCGAAAGGGGTATAAAGCCCGACGTAATAATAGTAGACCCTCCGAGAAAAGGAATTTCCGACGACGTTATAAAAGCCATCACCGATATGTCACCCGAGCGCGTTGTGATGATCTCCTGCAACAGCGCCACAGCGGCGAGAGATGCAAAGAAGCTCGATGAGGTTGGGTATAAAGCGACAAAAATGCAAGCGTTTGATATGTTTGCAAGAACGGGACACGTCGAAAGTGTCGTGTGTCTCACGAGAAAATCAGGAGGAAATCAATGAAAGCATTAAGAATTATTCAAAGTATCGGATATTTCGCTTTGTTTTTGGCATCGGCCTTTAATTTAGTAAATCACATTGCAGAAAAACATATTTTTGGTCTTGCTATCACGCTACCGCTGCTTGCAATTGCGCTTGTAGGTATAATTTGCGGCATCATTCTTATAACCAAGAACAGAAAAAATTGAGACTTTTTGGAGTTTCCACCCCTATTTTTAGCACAAAAATATACCTTTTGACCTTATGACCCACGTTGAATGCGTCGTTTGTCTTACACGTCGGCTCGATAACTAAGTTCGCCTTCGGCGAGTGAAGTTGCTGCGCAGTGAAGTTTCTGCTAAACAAAGTGAAAGGAGTAAAGAAATGAAAGATAACGAAAAGTTGTATAAAGTTTATCATCGAAATTACAAAAGCATCGAAGAATTGTACGATGATTTAAGCGATGCCATTCTAAATATCGGTTTAGAAAACAACAAAATAATTATTCATTACTATTCCGATACGCTTGAAATTGAGCCCTGCCATTTGAGATACCGTACATATCTAAATGGCAAAAAAGAATCGGGCGAGTGGGAAGATCAAGATATATATTTCTATGCTGTGGAGTTTGTGCATGAACAGCAAAAAGGTTTAACAGAACTTGAAATGAATGATACAAGCATTATCCAAATTACCAACGAAGGTATTACTTATGCCGACGAATTTGACAGAAAGCATTTCATTAGTTTTGAGGATTGCGCAATGAATGGTCCTACCGCATCTTGCGTAGCAGAACGAGATATTACAAAATGGTATTTCAAATTTTATTCCTCAAGCATTTCGATTAAGTTTGTGTTCAGAGGTCTTTTTGCTTTCAAAAAAAGAAAACGCTTTGAAGCATTAAGGCAAGCCATTATCGATAGTGGATATACGTCTTATGACCTCTCTTAAATTTGAGACTTTTTGGAGTTTCCACCCCCGTTTTTCGACCATTTTGAGACCTTTTGGAGTCTTGACCCACGTCGAGTGTGTCGTTTGTCTGACGAAAAGATAACTGCGATCCCGTAGGGGCTGGCGCCCACGACAGCCCGTAATGAGAATCTGAGGGAGTCGGGACGTCGAAGGCGCCGTCCCCTACCCAAAATCGGTGTTCAAAATCAAAAATCGACTTGATTTTACATAGGGACAAATATAGTATAACATATCGAAAGGAGATAAAATGATTTTATATAGACCCGTTGGTGAAAAAGAAAAGGAATTGATCGAGAAAAGCGGCTACACGGCATTTCCGCCCAGACTTGATTGGCAACCTATTTTTTATCCCGTTTTGAACGAACGCTATGCCGAAGAAATCGCAGGAAAATGGAATACCAAAGACCCTGATTCGGGCTACAAGGGTTATGTAACTAAATTTGAAGTTAATGATGATTATATTTCCTCATATGAGGTGCAAACCGTTGGAGCCTCTTATCATCAAGAACTTTGGATACCTGCAGAAGAGCTTGAAAATTTCAACAGTCATATTATCGGAAAAATCGAAATAGTCAAGGTTATTGTGTAACATAAAATATACCTTTTTGAGTCCCGCCCTACAAAAATCCAGGAGATAATTCATGTCAAAATTCAAAAACATATCAAATATGGTGGTATACGCAGTAAAACAAGAAATTTCTTTTATAACAACTCAAAGAACATTATAATAAAGATAATCGACAATGGGACACTCAGTAAAAACGAGGTATTCTTAAAATCGCTAAAATATAATCACATAAAAATAATTCGCGAAGAAAAATATGATTATTGATATATTGCCCCCCACTGCATAATGCCCGAGAAAAGCAGCATACTCAGCTGCCATTCACTCCGTAATAACACTTCCTATACTGCATCACCATCCGAAAGGAGCAACTCTATGGACTCAATAGATAAATACATACTTGAATATACCGAAGATTTTGAATTTGATTTTTCTGAACATGTATCGACCGGAATTTTTGGCGTTGAAATAGAAATTGATATATTTGAATATAGCGATAAATATAACTACAGAGAAAAGGCGCACGCGGTTTTCAAAAAAGGCAGACTTACATATGAATGTGATCTTTTCGACGAACACAACTATGAGAACGGCTTTTACCCCGTCATTTTAAAAGGTCAGCGGTATATCTGTTTCAGAAAAACGCTGTACGGCTTTACACTGCTCAACGCCGATACATTGCAGATAGAATTTGAGTATTTCCCAAAAAGTTCGGCGGAAGGAGAGGAATCCTTTATCATCACTGAAACGAAGCAGCTTGATAACCTTTTAATTTTCGAGGGGTGCTATTGGGCATGCCCCTATGAATGCTTTGCATTTGATTATGACAAAAGGCTTTTCCTGAACGTATCCAAGCTATGCGGCATATTTTCTTTGGACAAAGCTGTATTACAGGATAACGAGCTTACCTTATACGGCACAGATGAAAACGATTCCGAAAAGCAGACCTCGCTTTCCCCGAAAGATATAGCCAACGCCATGAAAAAGCACGGGGAAACGGATTTTTGAATGACACACAAGGAGATAATTCATGTCAAAATTCAAAAACACCTTACGCATTATTTTTACCGCCCTATTCGTTTTCGCTATTGTTATTTTTCTTGCGGGAAGGCTGCTTTGCGTGAGCGATAACGCCGACTATACGGCTACACAGCCCGAATTTTTCGGCCCGGAGGAAATATTCACTGTTTTATACGACGCCGAGCTCGGGCAAATTTACGTTTGCTATAACGATGCCTCATACGTCAACGTATATTCCGAGGAGGGCGAGTTTCTTTGGGCGGTTTCCACGCCGTATTTGAGAAACGCATATTTCGAGCTTTCGGAAAAACGCCTTATCGTTTACAATTCATACGACGCTTACGTTTATAATTCCGAAAACGGCGCTTTCATAGAAAAAATAAATTCCGAAGATTACGAGCTGGATTACGGCTGGGAAAACGAATATACCGACGATTTTGAAAACGGCAAATTCTATTTCGATACATACGGGGTTTATATAGCAGAAGAAGGCGATTTACGCGCTATAGTCTCCCGCCCCTTGTGGCACTGGATCTTCAACCCCGGCGTTTGCTTTTTCATAACGCTCTGCTCCGCTTTTGGGCTGGGCATACTGCTTTTCATCGAGCAGAGCGCGGAATATCGCAAAATAAAGCCCTCAAAGCAAGCGGGCGATAAAGGCAACCGCACGGCAAAATTTTTGTTGAAATATTTTAAAGCCTCCTCTGCCGTTCATATCATCTACGCGGCGTTGAACGTTATTCTGGCAATTTTTGAAATATACGTGCTATGCCCCGTGATTATGCTGCTCGGCATTCATTTTATCGTTTCGAATATCGTTCTTGTAAACGTTGCCGGGCGCGCAAAGCTTACGGGCAACGAGAAAAAAATATTTGATTATTGGGCAATATGCGGGCTTGCTTCCTTCATAATCGCGTTCTTTTCCGTGTTTGCCTCGGTAATAATCGCACCGTAAATTCATATTAAGAAAAACTTTTAAAAAAACAGGAGAAAGCCATGATCTATATAAAAATTTACCTTGATAAAGACGAAAACGGCGAAGATATGCTCGTTTTCGATTCCGTAAAGCACGATGATAAGAAAGCATTTTTCACCGTTGCAGGCGAAAAAGATAAGTTTTCCTTCGGCGGTAAGGATTACCCGTGGTTTGATTACAAAACAAAAGTAATCGGCGTAGAGCAAGTTGCCATAAGCCCCGAGGCAAAGGAGCTTTTTACCGAAATGCTGAATGACGAAAGCTTATGCCGCTTCAACCCGTACTCTCCGGCTTTTGAACTTCTCGGTTGCCATCAAAGTCAGTACGGTTGGGACACGGGCATGTTCGCTTTCGTGCCAAACAATATATCAAACGGCGACACAGCAAGAACTCTTCGACGCGGCGAGCCATTCACGGCAAAATTCGGAGATGCCAAAAGCTCATTTGAATATATGGTCACCTGCGACAACGAAACGCTCAAAAGCCTCGAGCTTACCGATCCCGCAGACGAAAAGCCCCTGCTCGATGCTTACTACGCGGCGATGCGCGCAAGAGGCGAAGAGCTCGCCTGCGACGTTGATACGATACGCAAAACCCCGCTTCGCTACCTGACGGAAGCGCAGAAGAACGTTATAAGAGCAGATTACCGCAAAATGGTAAACAGCTACGATGCGCAGGAGTGGCACGACCACGGCGAATTTCTCGATGATAAGATAGAGGGCGAGCTTATACAAAAATATAGGAAATTAGTAAAATAAAACGCGACATACGCGAAAAAGGAGAAAATATGGCATACTACTTCCCATTCGGTGCAGAGCTTCACCCACTTATACAAGAGGATAAATCCCCGAAAAAGGTTTTCGTGCTTGGCGTATATGCAAGCGCCGTGCACGCAACCTGGAAAAAGGATAATAAAATAATCTGCCGAGCGCTCGCCGTGGCAAGCGAGCCGCGTATATTCTGGGACGGCAACGAGGACGAAGCAAGAGAAATCATAAGCAAAATCGCAATACCTGCAGAGCTCGGGCGCCTTGAGCCCGCGGGCTCGCAGCTGAACGGCCCCTCTGCCAAAGTCCTCGACGAAAACATTCTCGCTCCGCTCGGCTATACGCGCGCGGACGCGTGGCTTTGCGATTGCTTGCCCGAGGCGCGCATAAACCCAAGCCAGGCGAAAGCTCTGCGCGAAAAATACGAGCCGCTTATAGAAGCGTACGGCCTCAACCCCGTAACGGTGCCGCCGCGCCCCTCTGCCTTCTGCAGCAAGGCAAGAAGCGAGGAAATAACCGCAGAGCTTCTGCAATCGGAGGCAGATGTGCTTGTGCTGCTGGGCGATATTCCCATATCGCAGTATCTTAAAAAGGCGGCAGACGTGCCCTATTCCACGCTTGGTGAATACGTAAGTAAATACGGCTACGGAAAGGTAACAGAAGCCATTGTAGGCGGAAAAACGCTTAAAATACTCCCCCTTGCCCACCCTCGCCAGATAGGCGCGCTCGGCGCTCACAGCGAAAAGTGGTTTCTCGCCCACAAGGAGTGGGAACAGGCGCAGAAAAACAAAAATAAAATTTAAAAATATTTAATCCTCTTCGGCAGTTCCCTATTGTAATTTTCAAAAAAATGGTGTATTATTATAATATAGACTGTTTTTTAAAATTGTACGCAAATTTCACACACGAGAGGAACAACAAATGGAAAAGAAAATCAACAACGTCTTGTTTATAACCACGAGCGAGGGCGAGCAGCTCACGTTCAAGGTTTTGTTCACCTACCACAGCGAAAACTTCGGCAAGGATTACGCCGTTTTCTACAATGAAAAGGACGAAAACCACCTGATAGTTTACTCTTTCGACGAAAACACTCAGCTTCACGAGGTTGAGGCAGACGAAGAATTTGCCGAGCTTGAAGTAGTGCTCCACGCATACGACGAAGCAGAAGCGGCAAAAGCTATGGAAAAAGAAGAAAAAGGCGAAGAAAATTAAAATAAAATCTATATAAAAAGGAGAAAAAACTATGAGCAAACTTTTATTTGAAGAAGGCAGAAGCAAGGGCGCCGAATACAGAAAAGATTCCCTTGCCATCAAAATCATGCTTGCATCGTTCGCGGTCGTTTTCATCGCGCTTTTGGTTGTGTGCCTGCTTTTGAAGCAGTACCTCGTTACAATAATTCCCGGCGCTTGCATACTCATTACCGTAGTTACATTCATTCTCTCCGTTTTCCAGGATCTTCAGTATCTTTCCGTTTACGAGGACAAGATCACGCACAAAAAGCTTTTCTTTGTGAAAGCAAAGGATATAGAGCTTGCGCCTTCCCAGTACAAAATCGAAGTAAAAAACTCCGCGCCCATATTCGGCTACACCGTGAAATTCGTTTTCAAGAATTTGCAGGGTGAAAAAATTCTTACATACCGCGCGGTTTCCATGCACCCCTCCAACCTTTCCGAAAAGAAGAAGCAGTGGGAAAAAGACATTTTTGCTATTGGTTGCGATATCGTAAACGAGCAGGAAGTTATCAAAACAAGATAAAGAAACAAGGGCGGATTTTATATCCGCCCTTTTCTCAAAATCAAAAGGAGAATAATTATGGCAAGCTTTATTTTTTTGACAATAAAAACGGGAAAAGAGGGCGAGGAGCTGCAAGAAGCGCTTTCAATATCCGATATCTATCCCGATAAAGGCGAGAAAATCATTGAAATACCTTCGCATCACAACGGCAAACCCATAGCATATATCGGCTATCATCAAGGCAAAAAAGGCGGAGAGGCGTGCTACCACGATTGGCACCACCCCGCGCAGGGCTTCGACAGTTACGAGCCCGCGCTTTATTACGCCAAGGAAGATTCCAACTTCAAATTACCCAAAGGGGTTAAGAAAATTATCCTTTCCGCAGAAATAAAAAGGGTGTATACCGCTATTTTCAATAAAACAAAAACGATAACATACGAGGTAGCCCCCGAAAACAAATTTATAAAAATAGAAAACAACAAAATCGGCTATAAAAAGTAAGGAGAACGATATGCCATTTTACAGAATTCCCTCACCCACGCCCGAAAGCCGCGAGCTTACGGCGCAGCTTGATAAAATGTCGGCGGAATACGCCGCCATCCTCGGCGAAAACTACCGCGCGCGCAAAGCGGAATATTTCGAAAAATGCCGTGCGCTTGCCGAAAAGCTGCACAGGGAAAATAAAATAACAATCTATGCGGGCGACAGCGGCTTTGAAAAGCTCTACTCTGCCATAGGCAAGGAAACTACAGGCCACCTTGCCGCCATAACGATTTTCTGCACCGATAGCGAAAGCTTCTACATCATAGGCGTTTGCATAAACTCCACTCCCCTTTTCAGGCGGATGAACGAAAGCAAGGACGATATAGACGCGCGTGCGCACGACAGATGGGGCAAGCTCGGGGTATATTTCGAAGGGGAAGGCACCAAAAATATACTTTAAGCCAATACCGCGCCGAGATTCTTCGCTTCGCTCGAGAATGACACGGCGAGGGTACTTTGTTCTCGTTTATTAGTTTATTTTGAATCATGTCGCGATGCAAAACGTGCTATTGAAAGAGAAAAAGAATTAAAAGGATTTTTGAGGATAAAAAAAAGAAAATTTAATAAAATTATCAAATCCAAATTAGGATTGATTTAGGTTTAAAGCTATTCCCTGAATTATATCTTATGAATGAGGAGAAAAAATGATTTTTATCGAAAAAAATAATTATAAATCCTGGGGCGGGCTGAAAAATCAGCTTGAAGCCCTGCTCTGCGATAGCCTCAAGGGCAGAATTTCATATTTTTACACAGCTTATCGCAGGGCGCACGACCACTACGGCAGAGCAAGCATAAGCCTTGACAAAAAGGAGATGCTCACCTGTGATTGGATAGTTCTCGCAGAGCAAACGTATGACCTCTGCGAGCAATATAAAAAAATGCCGCCCCACCCCTCCGCACTTGAAGATGACAAGGCTTCGCGCCGCGTATGGCTTGAAGCGCGCGAAATTCTGACGAAAGAAAAATGGATGCCGGAGGGCACGCTTTGCGAAACGGATTTTATATATTCCGCCTCCACCTACGTAAACACGGATATCACAGAGGCTCTCCACAGCGAAAATTATCTTTTTCGTGTGTTCGCTTTTATGGATAGGCGCGTAGGCAAAAGAACGCTTATAAAAATCCGCGAAGAAGCCGAAAAGTTGCCCGCATGGGCGCGCCGGTTCTACGAGCTCCGCCTTGAAGCAGAGGGGATCGTTTTTCAATAACGCAATTAAGCCAAAGGAGAAAACTTATGTCACAAAAAGAAAAAATGCACGCCTGCGAGCTTTACCTGCCGGGCGATGCAGAAATAATGGCAGAGCAAACGCTATGCCTTGATAAGCTTTACGATTTTAACGCCACGCGCCCCACGGAGAGCGAAAAACGCGAAGCCCTGCTTCGCGAAATGTTCGCGGAAATAGGCGAGGGCTGCTATATAGAGCCGCCGCTTCACTCAAACTGGGGCGGCAGGCACTGCCACTTCGGCAAAAACGTATATGCCAATTTCAACCTCACGCTCGTGGATGACACGCACATCTACGTTGGCGACGGCACGATGTTCGCGCCAAACGTCGTGCTTGCCACGGCAGGGCACCCCGTCTTACCCGTGCTTCGCGAAAAAGGATTTCAGTATAATGCGCCCGTGCATATAGGCAAAAACTGCTGGCTCGGTGCGGGCGTGCTCGTCCTGCCCGGTGTCACCATCGGCGATGGTACGGTTATCGGCGCAGGAAGCGTTGTAACGAAAGATATACCCGCAGGAGTAGTTGCCGTTGGCAACCCGTGCCGAGTTATTCGAGAGATCGGTGAAAAAGACCGCGAATTTTACTTCAAAAACCGTAAGATAGATTATGCCGCGCCGGATATCGCCGCGGCTATGCCGCGCCTTTGCGACCTGCACACGCACTCCGCGTTTTCCGATGGCAGCTTTACGCCCACAGAGCTCGTGGCAGAGGCAAAGCGCCGTGGGCTTTGCGCCGTTGCGCTTACCGACCACAACACGCCCTCGGGCTTGCCCGAGTTCTGCGCGGCGGCAGAAAAGGCGGGTATAACCGCCGTGCCGGGCATAGAATTTTCCACCGATTACGGGAAAACCGAGCTTCACATCGTCGGGCTTTTCATAAAGCCCGAGCATTACGAGGCGGCGCGAACCCTTGCGCTCCGTATGCGCGAATATAAGGCGAAATGCCACGCCATGCTCACCGAGCGCCTCTGCGCGGCAGGCTATGAGGTAGACTACGAGGAAATACGCGCCCAAACACCGCGCGGCAACGTAAACCGCGTGAACTTCGCCAAAGCGCTTATGGAAAAGGGCTACGTAAGCTCTATAAACGAAGCGTTTGAAAGCCTGCTTTCCAAGAACGGCGGCTTTTACGAGGAACCGCCGCACCTGCCCGTTTTCGAGGTGCTGGATTTCTTGCGGGAAATCGGCGCGGTTTCCGTGCTGGCGCACCCGTTTTTAAGCTTTAAAAGCGAGGAAGATTTGCGCGCGTTTTTGCCCGAAGCAAAGGTGCACGGGCTTTGCGCCATGGAAACGGTATACTCCAAATACACCGAAGAGCAAGCAGAAAAAGCGCGCGATATAGCGCACGAATTCGGGCTTTTGCAAAGCGGCGGAAGCGATTTTCACGGTGCGGGCAAGCCAGAAATAGCGCTCGGCAAGGGCATGGGAAACCTCGCCGTGCCCATGGAGCTTTTTGAAGCACTGCAAAAGGAGGCAAAATGAAACGAACGCCGATAACGCCACCCCACTCACTTTTCCCTGCGGAGCTTTCATGCTTTCTTTCGGGCGCTGCTTTGTATGACAGCAGCTCCTCGCCTGAGGCGCGAGTTTATTTTATAGATAAAGACGGCGGCTACTATTTAAAAACCGCCGCACGCGGCGCGCTGAAGCGCGAGCAAGAGCTTGCGCGGTATTTCCACGGAAAGGGGCTGGCACCCGAGGTACTCGCCTATATTTCCGCAGAGCGCGATTTTATGCTTACTGCGCGCGTGAGGGGCGAAGATATGACCTTGCGAAAATATCTCGACGAGCCGAAAAAGCTTTCCGAGCTGAGCGCGTCGCTTTTGCGCGGGCTTCACGAAACAGATTTTTCGGGCTGCCCCGTGCAAGACCACACCGCGCGCTACCTTGCCACGGCGGCAGAAAACTTCAAAAAAGGGCTGTATGACCTTTCCTACGCGCCCGAATTCAAAACGGCGGGCGAGGCTTGGGATTTTTTGCAAAAAAACGCGCATATGCTACAAAACGAGGTTCTGCTCCACGGCGATTATTGCCTGCCAAACGTCATGCTTGAAGATTGGCGCTTTACGGGCTTTATAGACATAGGAAACGGCGGCGTGGGCGATAGGCACGTTGACCTTTTCTGGGGCGCGTGGACACTCGCCTTCAACCTTGGAACAGATGCATACCGCGAGCGTTTTTTCGATGCTTACGGCAGAGATAAGCTTATAAAAGAAAAGCTCAGCCTAGTCGCCGCGGCAGAAATTTTCGGCTGAATTTCGCGCATAAAACTGCACTGTACGGGCATATATTTCCTTATATTAGAAAATTATAATTCGCTTAGTCAATTATAAAAAGCACTCCTGCGGTTAAATTTTTAACAAATCGTAAACTTTTAAAACTGTACAAAAATACTATATACAAGCAATATGTTTTATGGTAAAATATACTTGTAAAAGGCAATAGTATTATCCAAGGAGGGATTTAATATGACTAACCAGAGAAAGAAGCCAAAAGTGCTGAAATTTTTAAAGATAACCGCCGCAACGCTCGCTTGCACGTTCACGGCATTGATTTCTTTTATGGTCGTCGTACAGGCAACGCGCCCGAAAAACCCTTTCATTGTTGAAAAAGGTGAACGCCCCCTTGTGGCGGCTCACCGCGGTGGCTCGCTTGAAAACCCCGAAAACACCATGCGCGCTTTCCGCGATGCGGTTTATAAATACAACGTAGATATTATCGAAACCGACGTTTATATAACGAAAGACGGCCACCTCGTTTGCACGCACGACCCTTATATCGATGAAAAGTGCAACGTAAACGGCAATATGCCGCTTAAAGAGGTACACCGCCGCTGCAGTAAATCTGAAAACAAGGAGCTTTACCGCCACTATGTCGCAGATATGACGCTTGCACAGCTTAAAAAATATAATTTCGGCTATTTCTTCAGAGATAAAAGCGGAAAAAGGCTTTATGAAAACGTGAATGATATAGAAGCAGAGGGCTTGCAGATAATAACGCTCGACCAGCTTTTTGCGGAATTCCGCGAAAGCCACCCCAACCTTCTCTTCTCCGTTGAGCTTAAAAACGGCGGCGAGCAAGGCAAAAGAGCTTGCGCGGCGCTGAAGGAAGTTTTCGAAAAATTCCCGGAGTATAAAAACCGCGTGCTTGTTTCCACGTTTCAGGATGCAATTGAAGCCGAGCTTCGCTTCACCTGCCCCGAGCTTATGCGCAGCGCGGCAACCGCATCTGCAAGAAATTTCGTGCTTTCCAAGGATTTCGGCATAGATTTCCTCTATGAAGGCGATTTCACCTGCCTGCAAGTGCCCATTTTCTACGATACAGGGGTAGCGATGATACAACTCGATAACAAAGAGTTTATAGATAAAGCCCACAGGAACAATGTTGCGGTGCAATACTGGACAATAAACAAGCCCGAGGAAATGCGCAAGCTTATAGAAATAGGCTGCGACTGCATTATAACAGACGACCTTGAGCTTATAAACCAGATACTGAAAGAATATGAATAACCCGAAAATGGCGCGAAAGCGCCATTTTTTTGTTGTAAGCGGCATTTTTTCGCGCTTTTTTGCAGTAAAACTATATACATTCCAAGCATTTTGTGGTAAAATATTAATGTTAGGCAAGTAAAAATAAATAAATTTAAAGGAGACCCCGAAAATGGAAAAGACAAAGAAAAAGCACAGAGTGCTGAAAACTCTCGGAATCATTCTCGCGGCCATAGTTTTATTTATGGTCGTTATAAACGTAATTCCCCCGAAGAAAAACGTTTCGGAAAACCCCTTCATAGTCGGCAAGGGTAAGCTTCCCATGATAGCGGCGCACCGCGGCGGAAGCGACAATAACCCCGAAAATACCATGCTTGCTTTCCGCGAAGCGGTAAAGACAATAGGCGTTGACATAATCGAAAGCGACCTTTACCTTACGAAGGACGGCTACCTCGTTTACAACCACGACTCCTACATAGACGAAACCTGCAACATAAACGGCGACCTTTCGCTCGACGAAGTGGAAGAGCTTTGCGACGATAAGGAAAACCGCCACTATATAAAGGATATGACGCTTGCAGAGCTGGAGCAATATAACTTCGGCTACTATTTCAAAGATGAAAACGGCGAAAGAATTTACAAAGACGTTGAAGATATCGCCGCGGAGGGCCTGCAGATAGCAACGGTAGATAAGCTTTTCGAGGAATTCTACGAAAGCCACCCCGAGCTGCTTTTCATAGTTGAAATCAAAAACGGCGGCGACGACGGCAGAAAAGCCTGCGAAATCCTTTACAATACGCTCAATAAATACCCCGAATATAAAGACCAGATAGTTATAGGCACGTTCAACGATGAAATCGAAACGGAGCTCAAGGAAAAATACCCCGAGCTGCTTCGCGGCGCACCCACGGGCACGGCGGCAAAATTCGTGCTTACACAGTACCTCGGCGTAAATATTTTCGATAATAGCGATTTCGCTTGCCTCCAGATACCCACAAGCTACGACCTCGGTGTGGAAATATACCTCAATAACAAAGGTCTTATAGACAGAGCGCACAGAAGGAACATTGCCGTTCAATACTGGACTATCAATGACCCCGAAGAAATGCGCGAGCTTATAGAGCTTGGCTGCGACTGTATTATGACAGATAACCCCAAGCTTCTGAAGGAAGTTCTGGAAGAATACAAATAAAATTCCGCAATATATTTACATAGATGATAGGTGACATATGCGTTATTTCAAATATCCTTACACAAACGAAAACGAAAACGAAGCCTACAAAGCCGAGCTTGCGGCTTTTGAAGAGCAACAGAAAAAGCTTGTGCGCAAGGAAAAGCTCTTTGGCATTCTCGCCATGGTGGTTATGTTTGCCGCGGGGTTTGCCGCTTTCGCGCTGCTCAGCTCGCTGATTTCGTACATTTGCTTCCCCAAAATCAGCATCCTTATTTTGAACGCACTGCTCGCTATTTTCGAAGCGGTGCTGAAGCTTATGCTCATTCTCTCCTCTATCGTGCTCGCCTGCATAGCAGGCTTGGTAGCATCCTCCCCCATATGGAAGATACAGGAGAAAACGGCAAAAGAAACAGCCAAAGCGCGCCGTGCGCACGCGCGCGAGCTTGCCGAAAAGGATTGCGAAAACATAAAGGAATATTACGGCTTTCAGACCCCGAATATAGTGACAAAATGTTACGATTGCACCGATGCAAAATTCAAAATGAAAGACGTACGTATTTTTGAATTTGAAGGAGAAATTCGTATTATAAGCGATTTTTTCAGCACTGTCAACTTAAAAGAGCACGATATGGGCTGTTACACCTTCAAATCGGGCGAATTCAAGCTTGCTTTCAAGCTTTACAAGGGCAAGCCCGCCGCCGAGCTTACCTGCGGCGAAACGAAATTTTTGCTCGCGGTATATGCAAAAATATTTATAGATAAGCTTTTGCGCTACACCGAAAGCGGCATTTTCCTCCCCGCAGAAAGAAAAAAGGCGGGCTCCTCTGCTTACTACGAGCTTGCTTACTGCAAATCGAAGGCCGCAACAATAAAAACTCCTTCCGATATAAAAGGCTTGCCTTATATAAAGGATATTCCCCATATAAAGGAGCTTCCCACGGAAAAATATGCGGAAGCAGACCTCACCCGCTTCAATAAAGATTCCCTCGTTTTCCACATGGACGACGACGTGCGATTTTCCAAGCACTATCTTCCCTATTTCAAAAAACCTGATTCGAAAGAGGGCGCGGCAGAATTCCGCTTCGACGGCGTAAACTATTATACGCCCGAGCAAACCGCGGAAATACTCGCCGCAATAGAAAAAGATGCGCCCTCCTATAGCGGCGGAATCATAGCTTGGCTCAAAAATGCAGAGGCGCATAATGGCATTTTCCTTTGGGGAATATAGACGAAAAAAGCGCCCGATTCCGAAAACGATTTGTAAATTAATTCCTATAAAGTTGACAATCAACTCATACTGTGATATAATGAATATAGAATTAATATAATATATATGAATTATAATACGTTAAGGGGGTTTTTTTATGAATGATAAAGATATGATGCACTCGAGAGAGTATTTTGATAGAATAGCCGATATATGTGATACTATCGACGCAAAAGGTTGGTGGAACAAGCCCGATAACGTTAAGCTTACCTTGCGCGATATTCTGCAGAACGATATAGAAGATTTTATAATGTACCTTTCCATATCAGACGGCACTGTTTCAGAAGAAGAAATCGATGCATATAAGTCTATAACAGGCTCCGACGGCGATCATTTACACCAGATTGACAAAAGAAAAATCGCTTCCCTTGATTTTCAATCCGAGCCTCCGTTTATATTCAAGGTTCTCAGCCGTGCGGAAATAAACGCCATGGCTCGCGGAGCAAGGTTTGAAAGCTCGGTTCTCAGCAACGTAATGGCGCTTTACAGGGTTATAGGCCACACGATTATGTCTGCCGACGGCAACATTTCCGAAAAGGAAAAACGCAATTTCGATATAATTATGGATACCATAGCCGATTATATCGAGGAACACGACACTATAGCAAAAAATTACGCAGGATAATAAAAAAGATGCAGCCGAAAACGGTTGCATCTTTTTATGTAAATTAACTTACGAGCGTTTCTTTTTTTCTTCTTTGCCGTAGCGCAGAACCCTGTAAATTCCATATATTCCGTAAAGCGCGGAAAGGTAAACCACCGCCACGGGTATGCAAAGGAACATATACCAGAAGGAATACGGCACAAGGTCGTAGAAGAACATGAGCAAGGGG
>JAFTNI010000008.1 GCA_017451975.1 Clostridia bacterium | reverse complement strand
TCTGTGTTGTAACAAATGCGCTCAGGCTCAACCTTATTGATATCCGCAGCACAAAGCGCGATAAAAAAATAAAAGGGGCGGCAGAAATTGCCGTTGCCGAAGAATTTGAAGAAACGGAGGACGACGGAACTATGAAAAAAACACTCAAAATCGAGGGTATGATGTGCCCCCACTGCGAAGCGAGAGTTAAAAACCTTCTCGAAGCACTTCCCGAGGTTGCAGAAGCGGCAGTAAGCCACAAAAAGGGCACGGCTGTTGTAAAGCTTACGGCAGAAGTGAGCGATGAAGCTCTTGCAAAGGTTATCACAGATAACGGCTACAAGGTTATTGAGGTTAAATAATTTCGTGCCAAAGCAAAAGACCGCCCGCGGGCGGTCTTTTGCTTGACAAAAAGCCCGTTTCGTTATACAATAAATATGTAAAGGAAACGGAGGTATGAAAATGAGTTTTGGGAGTAAATACTTAGATTATGAAAGAATCCTTAGCTATGACGGCACGGCAAGGGAATCGCTCAGAATAAGGCTCTACGACACGTGGCAGACACTTGAAAGCGAAAGCATGTTTACATCGAATGAATTGTACCGCTTCATGCGGTTGCCGCTTTACGACCACTTTTCCGACGATGAATATAAAATGAAATTTTTTCTTACGGCTACGTTTCTTTGCTACATTCCGTACGACACGGAAGGGTATGAATATATAAAAGAAGAATGGCTCGGCGGCGAAAGCGTTGCGGAATACCGCTGCAAAAACGTGATGAACAAGCTTAAATATATGGGCATCGTGCTGGACTGTGATGATAGCGAAAGCCTGCGCTACGTTTTTGAAGCACAGGAGGGCACTGTTTTCAGGCTAGACGCCGCGGGTATAGCCGCGCTCGCCCTGCGCGTGCGCACGGCGCTGGAGGGTGAATCCTTTTCGAAGCATAACAATATTGCAAGCCTTTCGCTTTCAAAAGCATTTTCTGCAAAAATAGAGGAGATTGCATCGTTTGCCAACGAAAACAACCCGGAAGAAATTGATATAAGCGAATATTTGCCGAAGAGGGAAAGGCGCGAATTTTACTTAAAGGATAAGGAATACATAGATTCTCTTTTTGAGGCGCAAGCCTTCCCCGAATTGTACGAATACAAGGTAGGCATTGATGAATACGTGAAGGTGGCAAATAAAAAAACTACCTCTTATATGCTCGGCTGGAAGGATAAAAACGCCAAGGTTGGCGACAGAATAACCGTAACCTACGATAACGTGCAGATAAGCGCGAAAATAACGCGCCTTCGCAATTACCCCGATTATATTTCGCTCCCGAACGAAAAATACGGCTTTAACATAGGAACTTATAACCCGTATTTTTACGATAATTATACCGTAAAAGAGCACGGCGGTGTTACGCTTGCAGATTTTGAAATAGACTTAAGACATAAGGTGCGCGATGTTTTCACGGTTAATTATTGGGAGCATCAGCTAAAGGGTTTCGAGGATGCAAAAGAGCTTTACCTTATAAGAAAAGAGTGCGACGTTTATATGCACGTAGGCTATTCTTCGGAATTTATTTTGAAGGAGTGTATGGGCAGGCGCACGATAAAGGCTGTTTCCGAGAAGCCTGCGGAGCTGAAAGGGTCGATGAATGAGATTTTCCAGGCTATGGAAGAAGGCATACCTTCTATACCCACGCGCCTTGAAATAGAAAACGGATGCTTTACCGAAGAGGATTTCAAAAATTACGTTCACCTCATAAAGCTTGAGATTAAAGATGAATAATCAAATACCGCGCGAGGCACTCGCGCGGTATTTTTAGCGAATTTAAAAGAAAAGACAGTTCATCTATTATCATAATAGGTGAACTGCCTTTTTCTATTATATGCCATTTGTACAAATTTGTCAATATCTTTTTATCAAAAACACAGAAAAAAATAAGTTTTTTTCTGTGTTTTTCTTTTTTTAGCGCAGATTTTTCTGAAAACGGTTCACCTAATATGATATTAGAGGAACTTCTGAAATTTTCCCTGGCATTAAAAAACATAAAACACATTACAAAATTTTACAAAGGAGAAAAACGATGAAAAACACAAACAAAAAAGGCTTTACTATTGTAGAGCTCGTAATCGTAATTGCAGTTATTGCAATTCTCGCTGCTGTTCTCATTCCTACTTTCGTAGGTCTTGTGAATAAAGCGAATGTGGCTTCTGATACAGCACTCATCAAGAACCTCAACACGGCTCTTGCAGCTGACACAGACGGTTGCAAAACAATGCACGAAGCTCTTGAAGCTGCCGCTGCATACGGCTACGACGTAGCTAAAATCAACGCAAAAGGTTCTAACAACGAGATCCTTTGGGACTCTAAAAACAATGTATTCTGCTATTTTGATAGCGAAAAGAACAGCGTAGAATACATTCCTGATTCTGTTTCCGGCGATAAAGCAACAGGTGCAGACCTTTGGGTAATCGCTAGCGAAGTTAGCGACACATACTCTACATATCTTTACGGTGTAGAAAACACAACTGTAGAAGCTATCCATAGCCTTGATGTTGGCGAATGCGAAGGCATCAACGTAGAATACAAAGGCACAGCTACAGTTACTATACGTACAAACGGCGGTAACCTTACAGTTGACAATGCTGCTGCTACAGTTAACCACTATGGCGAAGGCGAAAACCTTGCAGTTCTTGCTGTTGCTGGTAACTCCTACCACGAATACGGTACATTCTTCAAAGCTGAAGTAACAAGCGGTAGAGTAGTTGTTGAAGATGGCGGTAGCATCAACCTCGTTGTTGTAAACGATGCAGCAGCAGTTCTCGATGTTAAAGGTAGCGTTGAAGCTTTGTATGCTCCCGAAGGCTTCACAGCAACAGGTGCTGCTCCTGCAGTTTCCACAAAAATCACAGCTGCTGGTGATGGCTATGCATTCGTAACAACACTTGATGAACTTAAAACAGCTCTTGAAAATGCAGAAGTTTCCAAGATTGTTCTTGGTGCTGATATTGTTTTTGAACATACTTTTGCAGATGGCGTTAACATTTTCACAGTTTCTCGCGATCTTGAATTGAACCTTAACACATACACAATCAGCACAAAGATGGTATGCACAAGCAATAGCCAAGCTAAAAATAACGCGTTGTTTAATGTAACCAAAGATGTTGAATTTGTTGTTTCTGGTGCTGGTAGAATTGAATACGAACAGGTTAACCAGAACTTTGGTTGGGGAGCATCTTCTTCTACAATTTCTAACAATCAAGGTAATGTAGTTATCAATGGTGCTGTTGTGGTAGAACACCTTGGTGGTACAGATATGGCTTATGCTATTGACGTATTGACGAATGGCACACTTGGCGATGCTACATTGACAGTTAATGCTGGCGTAGTTAAATCCGTGTATAGAGCAATTCGTGCATTCTGCAATTCTACAACAAACACAGCCTCTGTTATAATCAATGGCGGTACGGTTGTTTCCACAAACAATAACGCTATTTGGATGCAGAACCCTAACGCAAATGCTAATAAAGGCGTTTTGACTGTTACTGGTGGTACAGTTGAATCTAATGGATATTATGAAGGTGCTGACAGATATCCCATTAATGCTAATGATATTATAACCGTTAATATTACTGGTGGTACATTCGTTCAGAATGGCGTTGATGTAACATCGACATACGTAAAATAATACATAACCTCTTAAGTAAGTAATAACAATGGTGGCAACTATAGTGAATATACACCCGCAGAACCTACAGTTATTACTTTCTCCAATAATACATTCGGAACAATCGGCTGTGGAACAAAGGCATTTGCCGAAGCAGGAGATAAGTCAGCTGTTTCTACTCTTGTTGATTGGTATAACACAAATATCAAATAATAATTTAAAATATTTGTTGATGCTTGCAACTAAGTTAATATCTTCAATAGTATTTTAAAATATGATATATATATAAGAACGAAATT
>JAFTNI010000088.1 GCA_017451975.1 Clostridia bacterium | reverse complement strand
TCCGCGAAGCGGTGAGAGGGCAAGCGCCAGAATATATGTTTTTGATATAATTTGGGCTTTTACCGCATCCCTCTCCGTCACCTGACGGTGCCACCTCTCCCAAAGTGAGAGGCTCAAATTACTTTTTTCGACAGTCTGAAAGAACATCGTCTGATGTTCTTTTTTATTAATATGCCAACTTCACTCAAGTTCTTCCGTTTTATATTTTTCAACAAGTGCATTAAACGCCGCTACATATTTGTCCAGCCTTTTTTGCCCTGCGGGTAAATCAAGCCCCGGCTTGCGGTAGCCGCACACGCGCACGTCGTTAAGAGTAGCGTCTGCCTCGTTGTAAGCGCACAATGCTCTGCCGTGTATATGAGGGTATCTGGCGCACATATATGCAATTTCTTCGGTAGTGAACATTCCCGCATCAAAATTAAACTCCGTAAGCTTTGGTAATGTTTTCAGAAATGCCGTATTTCTGTCGCCAAGCTTTATATCATAAAGGCTCAGGCTTTCCAAAGATGGCATATTTTCAAAAACGAGCAGATCGTTCAAAGGGTATTTTTCAAACATACCGCCCATAAGTTTTACGTATTTCAAATTCTTTCCCGTTTTAAGCAGCTTCAGGTTGCGAGTGATTATTTTACTGTCGCTTATTACCAAATGAGTGAGCGATTCATTCTCGCTCATATCCCATAGCCCGCCAGAGCGTATATTCCAATAAATGCGAACCGCTTTCAGGTTTTTTAATTTTGCAAGCGGTGAAAAATCGGAAATCAGTTGACATTTGAAAAAATAAAGCGATTCATAAGTCTGCCCGTATTTATCAACGAAATATTCCAGGCTTTCCTGATTCATACCGCAAATTTCAAGAATGCGCTTATCCTTTCCTTGCGACATCTCATAGTCAATGTCGTCGGGCGACATATTGCACGGTGAAAACGCACCGCTTTTATTTTCTTTCGGGCGCGATACAAACAGTCTTTTTTCAATATCGTCAACGTGTATGTTCATAAGCAAATCGTCATTCATTTTTCGTTCTCCTTGTTAATATAAGCTTCAATCGAGCCTGATTTTCCGCAAGCATATTTTTACCGTTACCGATTGGCTTTTAAATGCCTTTTTATAAACCGCAATCTGTCAATTTCTTTTTGCTTTCAGATACATACTGTCTTTTTCGGTGATTTTGCGTATTACTTTGCAAGGGTTGCCTGCCGCCAAAACACCTTCGGGTATATCCCTCGTTACAACCGAGCCTGCGCCGATCACGCTGCCATCTCCAATCGTAACACCCCCGCACACGGTAACGTTCGAGGCGATCCAAACGTCGTTGCCGATTTTTATAGGCTTGCCGTATTCAAAATCATGCAGGGCGCCATCCTCGCCAACGGTAATTCTTCTTTCCTCGGCAATCAGCGAATGAATGCCTGTCGCAAGCGTGCAGTAAGGGCCGATAAACACATTATCACCTATTTCGGCGGTATTGCCGGCAATAAATGAAAAATGAATATTGGAATAAAAGTTTTTGCCGATTTTTATTTCCCTGTGATTGTCTATAAAAATCGGTGTTTCCATAGAGCGATACAAGCCAAAATCATCGTTTGGGAAAAGCTGACGCAGTATTTTTTCCTTTTCCTCGTCACCGTCTACGCCAAGCCTATTGTATTGCTCGCAAAGGCGGTGGCTGTGCTTTTGCAACTCGCCCAATTCTTCCGTAAGGCAATCGTAAATCATACCGTTGTGCATTTTTTCGTATTCTGTCATATGCAATTACCTCGCCAAATTTATATTTATATTTGCGCTCTATTTCACGCCTCGTTTACGAGCTTTCCCGTCATATGCTCTATCTCAAGGCAAAGAACCGCGGTGTTGCTTTTGAAGTTTTCAATCTCGCTATATATGTAATCCATATCGTCCGTAAAGCGCTTGCAAAAGTTCACCATCAGCCCGTCAGACCAGCCTTCCACAACGTGAATACGCCCGAATATTATCACGCTTCTGATATTGAGCGACCAATGCCCGTCCTTATGATACCCCTTATCGTAAACACAAAAGGAAGCCTTATCGCTTTTTGCTATCGCATCGAGCTTATGCCCTGTCTTTCCGCTGTGGAAATAGATTTTATTGCTTTCTTCGTCAAAATAAAAGTTGATAGGCAGCGCGTACGGATAACCGTCATCGCCGCTCAGCGCAAGCACGCCGCGCACCTCCTGCTTCAATATTTCCTTGCATTCAGATGCCGAAAGCTTTTGCTTCTTTCTTGTCAATTCTCTGAACATACCATTCCTCTTTTCACATTTACTGTTCACAATCCCTTGCAATTTTTAAAATTTCCCTGTCATTTATTTTTTTGCTTCCAAAATGATATAAAATCAAAATAATTCTTTCTCGTAGTTTCGTCCAAATCATCGGGGGATGCAAGAGCCGCTTCGGGCACGGCAATATGCTCGTGGTCATAGAAATCATCGTCAAAACGGCGGTTCCGCATTGTAGCACCGTCCAACGGCAATACATATAAAAAGTCTGTAAGACCGCAGCTTTTCTTGCACGATGCCAAGCATAGGCAGATGCCGAAATGCTCTTTTCCTTCATAGTCGTTATAACGTATCAAATCAAGGTCTTTTGCAAAGCAAGGGTACACCACATCGTCGCTGTCAGGCGGGCAAATTCCTTTTTTCTCACAAAAGCCTTCAAATCCACAGAAGGCAACAATTCGATAATTTCATTTGTCATATCACTTTTTCCTTTCGGCAACTACGTTGCCATACTTATCTGTGTTTTCTTGAAGCACTCCTTTCTTTATAGGCAAAAGCATTCTGGTTTGCTTTTTGTATTCGGCAAAGCCTTCCTTGCGCGACTGTCTGGCATCTGCCATAGGTATGCTTACCGCAAGAAACAGCACAGTATTTGCAACAGCGCCCGCCGCAAAATACCACGTGCTCGGTGAAGCCGAAATTACAGAAAGAGCCACGCCCCACCACATAAGTATTTCGCCCAAATAATTTGGGTGGCGCGAATATTTCCATAGCCCCGCGCGAATAAACTTGCCTTTTTTGTTTTTGCGGAATTTGTGCATTTGAATATCCGCTATTCCCTGCATAACCGCCGCTCCGAGCGACACGCAAACAAAAAGAACGCTTGCAATATTCGCGTTAAGCCCTTCGCGCACGGCATAAACCGCGGGCAAAACACAACCATACACCACGAGCGTTGGCACCATATGTATACCCACGAAATTGATTATGGGGTAAAAAGCCCCCGTTTTTTCGCGTAACATAGTGTAACGCCAATCCTGATGTAAAAGGTCATGGAACGTATAAGCCCAGTTTGCCGTAAGGCGCACCGCCCAGAAGGAAACCGCCGCAATAAGCAGCACACCAAGCGTGGTAAGGTCTTTTCCCACGGCAAACGCCACGAGTATCACGGGCGGCTGCACGCTCCAATACGGGTCGTAAACGGAAGCATTTTTGAATATAACGCTGAAAATAAACGTCGCAACGGTTGCAGCAACATCAGCTATAAGAAGCGAAAGCCACCAAGTCAGCGCAAGCTCGCGGTAAACCGCTACGCCCACAACCGTAGCAATTATGTAAACCAAAAGCACCGCGGCAAAGCTCGCCGCGCGGTTTTCTTTAAGTGATTTCATTCTTTTGTCCTCTCTGTGTTTTATTTTTATTATACTGTTTTTCCTTACAAATCTCAACATCAATCGGGGAAAGAACTTTCCCCCTTCAAATACCGAGCACTACACTCTTCC
>JAFTNI010000087.1 GCA_017451975.1 Clostridia bacterium | reverse complement strand
CGTGGAGCGAGCCATACTCCACTCCATAGAGGTCTCGTGGGACAGAGGAGATATAGATACACTCAATTATTACTTCGGTTACACAATACAAAACGATCGCTGCAAGCCCACCAACAGTGAATTTATCGCAATGATATCGGATAATTTAAGGCTGAAAAATAAAATATAAGCGCAAAACCCGGGCTGTCTCAAAAAACAAGGCTTTCGAGACAGCCCGGGTTTTGCTTTCTATAACAAAAGTTTTATAAAAATTTTAGAAACGAAAGCCTGCGGCTTTCGAAAAGACGGGAAACTTTTTTGTTTGACAAAAAAGTTACAAAAAAACAAAAATCCCTGCAGGATTTATCGGGCTTTGTCAGTTCTGCGGAAAGCGCGACAGAGCGCGCCTCTCCCCGACGGTCCTTTTCTCTCGGCGGTAGGAGTGGAAAGTTAGTTTGTTCAGATTTTTTATCATTAAAAAGGAGCTATCTCAAATGCTAAAATAAAAGCATTGGAGATAGCTCTTTTTTTCTGCCTTTGTCGATTACAGATCATACCAAAAGATCACCTCGAATATGAAAACCGCAAGAGCAAACACGGATAAGATCACCGTAAACATAACTCTTACGTCAGATGCTTGTTTATTGTACTCCTCAAGCGTGAGGTATTTATTTCCGTCTTCATCGCCGACCTCTGCAATAATTTCACCCGCAGAGCCGAGTTTTTCGTATATTCTGAAGGTCATATCCTTTCCTATAATGTCATTTTCGTTTGCCCCATCGAAAAATTTCTCGGGAATCGCAATAAAATTGCCATCTTCCAAATAAATCCTTCGCATATAGAAAATACCCCTGGAATATTGGCGTTTAACTTCAACGTCAACGCATTTTGCCGTATATTCATATGTATTGCTTTCGTCGCAATGCGGATTATCATTATAGAGCCACGTAAAAACGCCTACGTAAAGCAAAGCCATACCCAAAAGCAAGGTCAATATTTTAGCCGTAAAGCGAATTATTTTTTTCTTGCGCTTTTCGGCTTTTTTCTGATGTTTTCGCTCTTTTCTTTGCTTAAGAAGCTCTGTTTTCGAAATATCTGTTTTTTTCATCAAAAAAGCTCTCTCTTTATTTTCACAAAAATAATATCATTAACTCTAATCCGAGTATCACCGCGGCAAATATGCAGAAGCCAAGCAAGCCGCCTTTTAAATTTTTCGCTATTTGCAAATTATCGCCTACAGACGAAAAATACGCTATCCCGGGAAACGATTTCAAATACAAAATCTTTACCGTTTCTAATTCATACGGAACTTTATTGTATGCAGGGTCGAGCTTCTTCGCGTATGTGCTTTCGCCGACCGTATATTCATATATAAAGACTTCTCTTTTAGGTCCGCGTACGTGCTTCACGGTTTCTTTTCTCGCCAAAACCGCTTTTACATACCCAACGTTATCGGGATTTTCAAATTTCTTCCCCAAAATAAAAGACGCTATCCCAAAAACAACCAAAATAACGGCAGAAATGTTGTAAATCCAAAACAATTCCATAATATCCCTCTTGTTTTTTATTATATCATTTTTACACATAACTGTCAATAATTTACCCCCGAAGAAATTGCCAAAGCACACTCTTCTTCCCTTTTTGCATAAACCCGCCCCCTTTGCGGCAATACTTTTGTTACACGCAAAAAATGTCACAGAGGAACGATATGTACTATAATAAAGTCGAAATCTGCGGTATAAACACTTCAAAGCTTAAAACGCTTTCCGCAGAAGAAACAGAAGAATTGCTTACAAAATGCGCCGGTGGCGATAAACGCGCCCGCGAGGAGCTTATAAACGGCAACCTGCGCCTTGTTTTAAGCGTTGTGAAACGCTTTGCGGGGCGCGGCTCGCCCGACGATATTTTCCAGGTAGGCTGCATAGGGCGTATCAAAGCCATAGACAATTTTAAAACCGAGGTGGGCGTAAAGTTCAGCACCTACGCCGTGCCGATGATAATAGGCGAAATACGCCGCTACCTGCGCGATAATAATATGCTGCGCGTAAGCCGCGGTATGCGCGACCTCGCCTACCACGCGCTTTCGGTAAAGGAAGCGCTTTCAAAGCGCTTGGGGCGCGAGCCCACAGGCGCGGAAATCGCCGCGGAAATGGGCGAGAAGGAAGATGCCGTTACCGCCGCGCTGGAGGCAATAGTAGAGCCCGTTTCGCTATATGACCCAGTTTATTCCGACGGCGCAGATTCCGTTTTCGTCATGGACGGCATACGCGACGAGGAAAATACCGACGAGCACTGGATAGAAAGCATAGCGCTGGAAAACGCGCTGGCTGGTCTTGGCAAGCGTGAAAGCGCTATAATAAATATGCGCTTTTTCCGCGGCAAAACGCAAATGGAAATAGCCGAGGAAATAGGCATTTCGCAAGCGCAGGTTTCGCGCATAGAAAAAAGCGCGCTCGAGCGCATGAGAAAAGCAATAAACTGAAGTAAAAGAGCCGAAAGGCTCTTTTACTTCAGTTATTCAATCGATTCTGCCGCGCGCAGGTCATCGCGCGTAAGAGTTCTGTCGGCACATTCAATAACGCATTCCTCGTTCATAAAGCTCCAATAAAGGTTTCTTTTCAGCGAAAGCCACTCTTCGCTCGTGCCCTTGTAAACTATTTTTTTAAGCGAAAGCGAGCCATAGAAGGTTTCGCCCATAAACTCAAGCGATTTCGGAAGGTAGACCGTTTCAAGCGATTCGCACATGCCCACAGAGTCTATCCCTATTTCCGTAACGCCCTCTTCAAAAACGATTGTTTTTATATTTTTGCAATTATAAAATTCGTTTTTTATTCCGTTTGTTTCCACAAACACCGTTTCCAGCATAGGGCAATCTACAAAAAGGCAACCCTCGTTATTTTCGGCAGAAGAGGCAAAGCGTACGCTCCGTACAAACGAGCCCCTGAAGGCGTTGCCGCCGAGGTGCGTGGCGCTTGCGGGTATGGTAACATTTGTTACCGCGCAATTATCAAAAGCATTTCTGCCTATATACTCGATATTTTCGAAAAAATCGAACGAATAAAGCCTTTCGCAATCCTTGAAAGCGCTCATATCTATTTTCTTGCAGCCGCCCGCTTCAAAGCTTTCAAGCGAGCTGCAGCCCGAAAAACAGCTTGGGGGTATATAATCTATCGAATCGGGAAGCTTGATTTCTCGCAGGGATCTGCACCATCTGAAGGCGCCTGTGCCTATAGATATAAGATTTTTGCTAACGGTTATGTTGCGAAGGTTGTGGCAGCCGCGAAAGCTGCCCCTGCCGATGCTCACAACGCTATCTGGTATAACCACGCTTTCGATAAATTCGTTATTCATAAACGCAGATGAGCCTATAGACACAACAGGAAGCCCGCAGTACTCCGCAGGAATATCGACGTGCGAAGTATATTCGCCATTGAACGCCGTAACAATATAACCCGTGCCCTCGTAATTAAGGCTATATGTAAACGGGCTTTTTTCTGCTGCGGTTTCGTTTTTACCGCAACGCACGCAAGCGCCGCCGCGGTAATCGTGCCCGTACGGGGCTTGCTCGTCGCGCACCTCGTTCATGCAGTCTATGCAGGTGCCGAAGCGCCTGCCCGATTGCTCACAGCTCACTTCCTCTGCAATTTCCCAGTGGAGAACCTTGTGGGTATGCGTTGTGTCAGAGCCGGGCGTGCTTCCGCCGGCAAAGCCGCAGGAAAAAAGCAAAAGCGAAACGCACGCAAAAAGCCATGCGGAAAATATTTTTTTAAAAATTTTCATAAGCTTTTCCTTTCCCACATTCAGCCGCTTACCACAGTGCCGTCGCGGCAAACGGTATCTATACCGTCGCCGTAATCGCCCTTGGAAACGTTTTTCCACATATCTGCCGTGCCGCCGTACGTTATTTTTTCGAGGCGCTGGCAGCCCGCAAACGCTCCGTGAGCAATAAACTTAATGCTTTCGGGCAAATATACATTTCTCAGGCGTATACACTCAAAAAATGCATTTTTGCTTATATGCTCGAAGCCCTGCGGCAAGGAAATTTCCTTCAGCCACGAGCAACCCGAAAAGGCGCTTTCGCCTATAATTTTAAGGTTTTTGCCGAATTTTACTTCCGTAAGCTGCTTGCAGCCCTCGAACGTGCTGTATTTCAGCGCCGAAAGCGCATCGGAAAGCTCTGCCGAGCGAAGCGAAGCGCAACCCATAAACGCTTTTTCGCCAAGCTCTGTAACACTGCCCGGCAATGTTACGGCAATAATGCCGCTGCCTGCAAAGGCGCTTGCACCTATACTTTCAAGCCCTTCGGGAAGCGCAACGTATTCAAGCGCCGCGCAGCCGTTGAATGCATTTGCACCTATTTTCTTTATACCCTCGCCAAGGGTAACCTCTTTAAGCGCCTTACAGGAAGTAAACATATTGTTCACAACCTCTGTAGCGCCGCTTATATGCGCTTTTTCAAGCGCTTCACAGCCGCGTAATATTCCGGTGCCTATTTCGTTTGCATAAATTTTTATTTCTTTGAGCGCGTTGCAGTTGCCGAATACCTCATTCCCAAGCGTTTGCACGCTTACGTCTATGCTTTCAATACTGCCGCAAAGGTAAAATGCTTTATCTTCAATATGCGTAATACTTTCGGGGAAGCTTACCTTGCTAAGCGCACGGCAGCCCTCGAAGGCGCTTGCGCCTATAACCTCAATCCCCTCGGAAAGCTCGGCGCTTTCAAGGCTTATACAGCCCTTGAAGCATTCGCTGCCTATGCTTGCTACCTTTGCGGGAAGGAATATTTCTTTTATCGAAGTACAATCTTTAAAAGCGGAAGCACCAAGATATTCAAGCCCCGCGGGGAGCGATATAAGCTCCAGCGCGTCACAGCTGTAAAATGCATCTGCCCCTATATATTTTACAGTTTCGGGAAGGAGCACGGAAACAAGCGAGGTGCAACCCTCGAAAGCACCGATTTCTATTTTCTCCACGCCGCCGCTTACTGTAACAGAGGTTATTTTTTCGTTATATGCAAATGCGCCCTCGCCTATTGCCGTAACGGGTATATCGTTATAGCTCGGCGGTATTACTATATCGCCCTCTGCCATATTCCCTATGCCCGTGACGGTATATGCGTTTTTTTCTTTATTCAGCGTGTATTCCAGCATAGACGTGGGCATTGTTACTACGTTGAAAAATTCGTTCTGCATAGCCTCTACGCTTACATATCCCCCCACGGCTATCGCCGTAGCAACGGTAAATACGGCGGCGTATTTTGCCACGGTATTCAAAGCAGAGCGTGTTATAACGGGCTTGCGCGCTATTATGCGCGCCATGCGCTTTATGTGCCTTGAGGAATAAACTATTTCGCCCTCGTAAGGCTTCAGGCTCTCGTAGCAGGCAAGCTCGTATTGCTCCAGCGCGCGCAGAAAGCGCTCCTTACCGTTCATTTCTGTTTCAGCCATCCGTATTCCTCCTCTCCAACATTTCAATAAGCTTTTGCCGCCCTCTTGCCAGGCGCGAGCCAACCGTGTTCACGCTCAGCCCCATCATTTTCGCAATTTCCTTCAGCGAATGGTTGTGCAAGTAATAATAAACGAGAATGTCGCTGTAACGTTCGTCCAGCTTCTGCATACAGGCAACGATAAAAGCTATATCTTCCCCTTCGCACGAAGCAAAAACGTCGCCCTCCTCTGCGACGTCGGCGGTGTCTATATCGCAAAGAATATTCTCTTCTTTTTTTCTTTTACGGAGAATTGTGAGCGATTGGTTTTTCGCAATGCTCATAATATAAGCCCTTCTCACTCTTTCGTTCATAGGCTTCAGCTTTGCAATATGCTCGTATATTTTCTGCCAGGTATCCTGAACGGCATCCTCGGCATCGTGCATATTCTTCAGTATACCGTATACGCGCCTGAAAATATCGTCGGCATACAGGTTATATATACGCTCGAAAAACAATCTGTCGCTTTCATCTTCGATAATCGACAAATAAAACGTTAACACCTTAAAAAATCCTTTCAAAAAGTCTGCCCCTGCAAAAAGGCGCAAAGAATTCCTTCTTCACTATATAAGACGCAAAAAAGCGCCGTCTTTTTGCACTTTTTTTATTTGTTTACAATTTATTAACATTTAAAGCTCATATGCTTTACCATCATTATACCACCGAAACTATACCAAAACAAGCCAAAAACTTCCTCTTTTGAAAAGGAAGTTTTTGGCTATGTAAATTTATTTCATTTTTCCATAATAGTAACGTTTTCGGGAAGAATGCCCGCCTGAAGATAAACGATTTCGAGTATCTGTGAAAGGTCGTTGGGCTGCAAACCTTCGCTTTTTACAATTACGTTGGCTTTTTCGCCGTTGATAACGGCAACACATTCTTCAAAGCCCTTTGCTTTTATGAGCGTTTCAATATTGCTTTCGTTTTCTATAACCTTTGCCATCGTAGCAATATCGAGAAGCGCCTGCTCCTTTGCGGAATCGAGCGCCGCCGCATCATCTACAACACCCTGAAGAACCTCGAGCGCTTCATCGCGCGCGCTTTCGCGCTCGATAACTGCGGCAGAAAAATAATCTTCCTGTGTGCCGCCGCCCACGTCGGCATCTACATTGCCCGACGTTGTGCCCGTCTGTCCGGTGGGCGTACCGCCAGCGCCGTCTGTGCCGCCCGTTTTATCGTTTCCGCCGAAAAGCGCCCAGTTAACGTAAACGGAAACGCCTATAACAAGCACGGAAAGCACTATGGCAAGGTTGCGCACACCAAATTTTTTAAATCCGTCTTTAACTCCGTCTGCCGTGAAAACGCTTTTGAAATTGAAATCTTTCTTTTCGGGTTCCGGAAGCTCAAGCACCGCTTCGCTTGCAATTCCTTCCATTTCTCCAAGTCTTTTTGCTGCTCTTTCTTCGTTTCTCATAACAGAAATCTCCTCTTTTATTTTTATTTTGTTCCGACGATACAAATACGGTTTTTTGATATGCCAAAGGCTGTGGAAACGCTATCTATTATTTTCTTCCGAACCTTGCTGTTATCGCCGCCCGGGCACGCGATTGAAATACCTTTTATTTCCGGGTAGACCTCCTTGGCAAGCACCAATTCGTATCTGCCGCTTTCGTTCTTTACAGTTATGTATTCTCGCGAATTTTTATCCCCCGCGGCGCTTTCGTTGGAAACGTAAACGTATTCCGTTCCGCTTTCGGCGCTCACAATCACGGAAACGTCGGCACTCCCCGTGATTTTCTCCGTCATGCTTCTAATCTTATTCTCGATATCCCCGATATATGCCATTGTTTCAAAAGAATTTTCGCTATTTTCCGAAAAAGTGCTTTTTTCCTTCTCCTCGGGCGAAAAATATCCCCAAAAAACGAGCAGAAGTCCAAGAGCGCCCAAAAGCAGAAGAAGCGCAAGCTTCTTTTTTTCGGAAAGCAATGTCATTTTCAAAATTCATTCCCCCTTTTGCCTTATATTTATTGTAACAGAGCCCATAAACATTTCCTCGAGGTATGCCCGCGCGGCATCTGCCGCAGACATATCTGCAAGAAACACGTATATTTCCGTTATTTCAACGGAAGAATAATCGCCCGCATCGAGCTTTGCAACGGTATAAATATCCTCGCGCGCCACGCCCGTATGCGCGGCAAGCAGCGAGCATATTTCCGATTCCATATTTTTCTTGGTTTCCTTAACGATCTGCCTGTAAAGCTCCTCTTTAGTTTTATATGCTTCCTCCCCCGTTGCCGTTTCTATTTTTGAAAGCAAACCTTCCGCATTTTCAGAAAACGTGAAAAAAGCCGAAAGAAGCGCGCAAACCATGCAAAGCGAAATTACGAATTTAACGTATTTTTTTAAGTTCCCGTTCGGCGCCATAAGCATAACCAGCCCGCCCGAAACGGCTATTATGCAGAAACCGCGCACAAACTCTGAAAGTGCGCTCATCTTTACCACCTCCCGCGCGCTTTAAGCCGCTGTGGCGGCGGTAAGCGCTATTATGAAGAAGACCGCCACGCTCGCGCTCACCGCGGCGAGAAAACCCACGATTTCGCTCATTTCGGCAAAAAAGGAGCTTTCCCTTTTAAGCATAAGCGCCGCCGCTATAGCCCCCGAGGCATCGAAAACGAGCTTCCATACCAAAAGCTTCAGAATAGGCAAGGCAAACATCAGGCATATTATAACCGAGCTCACCACCCCGACGGTGGATTTCAGCAAGCCTAGCGAGGAGGCAAGCGTGCCCACGGCGTCTGCCAAAGCGCCGCCCACAACGGGCACGGCGTTGCCAAGCACGAATTTCACGCCCTTTACCGCGGCGGTATCTGCGCTCTTTGCTATAACGCTTTGGAAAGCCAGCACACACCCCATCACCACCGTGCAAAATGTTAGCGCCGAGGTAAGCATACTTTTCAGAAGCCTTGCAAAGCCCGTAAGGTCTACCTCGCCGCACACCTTCGCGCTTGTGTATATACACAAAAGCGCCGAAAGCATGGGCATAACGAGCGAGGTGCAAATAACCTCCAGAAGAGTTACCGCGCCCGAAAGCACCGTGCCGAACACCATAGAGCCCGTTACCTCCCCCACAGAAACCATAATAGCGGAAACCGTGGGAATAACCGCCGCCATAAACGAGCTCACGTTCTTGATAAAGCCCTCAAATTCCGCAAAAAGCGAGCTTATAAAGGCAAAAACCGCGGCGGCAATGCATAGAACGGAAATATATTCCAAAAGCGAGCCGAAAGCCTTTGATGCAACGCTTTCGCGAAGCGCCGCCATAACAGAGGAAATTATTATAAGCCCGAGTATACCCAAAAACGCCTCCATTGCCTCGGGGAAAATTTTACCCAGCATTGAAAGCGCGGTTTTCGCAAACCTGTTAAAGGTAACGGCAGAAAGTATTTCCTCTGTGCCCGCACCGTATATATCGGGCGGAATATATTCTTCAACCTCCTCGGGTATTTCAATATCAACCTCGGGCAAGCCACTCTCTTCTGCTGCATGGGCGCGCGGGCAAGGCAAAAGCAAAAATACCGCGATAAAAGCAAAAAGAAAAACCGTTTTTTTCATTTCAGCACCCCAAAGGCAAGTGAAAGCAGGCTTTCCACAACGGGAAGCGCAAGCAACATAATGATGCCTTTTGCGGCAAACTCTACGCGCGCCGCTATTGCCGCCTCGCCGAAATCGCGGCATATATCCGCCGCGCTTTCCGTAACCGTTGCTATACCAAGCGCCTTTACTATGGTTTCTATGTAAACTGAAAACTCACTGTTTTCCGTTATTTTCTCTATGTACTCCAAAATAGGGTAAAGCGCGGCGAAGGCAACGCCGAAAAGCACAAGCCCCGTGGCAACCGAAGCAAGCACGGCAAAATCGTTTTTCAGCCCACGCATTACGCCCACGGCGGTAAGGCCAACGAGCGCCACGCCGCAAATTTTAATGATTTCATTCACAAGCCAAACACGTTCCTTATTGCATCGAAAAGCCCGCCAATTTCGTTAACAAGCATAAGAAGCACAATTATAATTCCCGCCACGGAAACAAGCATTGCCTGCTCATCTCTGCCCGATTTCATTAATATCTGGTACGCCACCGTCACGAGCAAGCCCACCCCCGCAACCTTTAAAATCAGCTCGATATTCATGTTTCTCACCCACTTTTCAAATTACGAGTATCGCGGCGCAAGCCCCCGCGGCTATGCCGAGCGTGCGGTACATCTTTATATTTTTTGCGCTTTCTTCCTTTTCTTTCGATATTTCCGCGCGCATTTCCGAAATGTAATAGTCAAAGGTATTGGTTTGTATCTGCCCATGGCTTTTGCCTACGCAATCGCCAAACTCAAGCACAAGAGCAAACTGCTTTTCCGAAAGATACAGGCTCTTTTTGCAGGCCTTCAGCGCCGCGCGCCAAACGTCGCAATATACCTCGTCGTTTTCGTGCGAGCGAAGTGCGGGCAAAAAACCGCACGCCTCAAGCACACTGCTTGAAAAGTTGCGGTACATTATTTTTGTGGGCGTGAGGAAATATCCAACCTGGTTTTTTATATATTCAAAAAGTTCCAGAAAGGCTTCGCATTGAATAAGCCTTTTCTTTTCCCTTTCGCCCGCAAGAACGCCGAGAAGGCTAAAAAAAATAAATAAAAGTGCAGCCCCGAAAAGCCTCATACGTTCACCCCCGCGGTGTCCTTCACCTCGAAGGAATATTTCTGCGAGCCTGCGGGGCGCGAAACTCCTATATAATAGCGGAAAACGCCTGCCTCGTAAAGCTTTTTCACACCGGGGCGCATCATAAGCGAGCCTAAAGTCGCCCCATGCACCGTGGCTATAAGCGGCACTCCCGTATTCTGTGATGAAATAATTTTTTCCGCATCGCCTTCGCCTATTTCGTCGCATACAATAAGCTCCGGCGAAAGTGTGCGTGTTGCGATTTCTATGCCCACACCCTTTGGATAACCGTCTAAAAAATCGCAAAGTGTATGCCCGAACATTTCGCGCATATAAATTTCGCCACGGCTATCTACCACGGCAACACGCCGCTTTGCCCCGATTTTTGCCGCAATATCGCGTATAAGCGTGGTTTTTCCCACGCCGGGAAGCGCATAGAAAAGCGCAGAATAAAGCCTTTGCCCCTTCACTATAAGAGGCAGTATTTCTGCCGAAGCCCCCGCCAGCGCTTGCGGTATGCGCACGGCAAGCGAGCTGACCTCTCGCACATTCAAAATGCGCGCGCCGTCGCTTACGGCTTTTCCGCAAACGCCCACGCGAAGCCCGCCCGAAAGCGTGATATAACCCTCGTTCATCGCGCTCCCGTAGGTATGCACCGATTCTTCGCAAAGCCTTGCCAGAATACTTCGCATATCGTTTTCTGTAAATATAATCTCCTGCCCGCCGAAAACGCTTATGTTTCTTTCTTCATACGTCACAGAGGAAGGCATATTTGCCCGCAGGCGGATCTCACTTACTTTTTTTCTGTTCACCGCCCCAGCAAAAAATGCCGCAAGCAAACGCCGCCCTTTTTCCGGCAAGCAGAAAATAACTTTATCTATAGCATCCAATATTTTTTCTCCTTTAAAATTTATAAAGGTTATTAAAATATATGGCTTGCAAATCTCCAATATGCAAAAAAACAGAAAATCCCGAAAAACGGGATTTTCTGTTTTTGATATATACAGTTTTAAAGTATTATCTTAGCCGTTTGCTGCGTCAAGCTTCGCCTGGAGCGAGTCGTTGAGGTAGCTTACGATAGCTGTGAAGAGGTAATTATCTTCAAGCTTGTCGGAAGCGTACTGGCAGTATCTGTCAATAGCAACGAAATCTTTGCCGTTATCATCCTTGTAGTTATCATCATATGTGTAGGATTTGACGCCGTCTACGTAGTATTTGCAAAGTTTTGCAAGTTCAACGTCGATTGTTACGTAATCGGAGAAATCTTTTTCACGGATGATTTCATGGATGATCGCTTCGATCTTTTCAGGTTCCATAGCTCTTGCCTGTTCAACCGTTATGCCTCTCTTAGCGAGGTCGCCTTCGTAAGCTCTGATAACGTCTGCAAGGTAGCCGGGGTTGTAAGCGAGGTCTTCAGGGTCACCGAGGTACTTGATAGCTTCGCTCTTCTTGTTGTTGTAATCAGAAAGGTCGATACCGATGCATTTTGCAAGCTCGTTCATATAGTAGCCGGATTCGTATACGATATCGTAAACTGCTTTTTCAGCTTCTGCAATTGTCCAGGAGTTGATGGTAGCATCGTCATACTTTGTTCTGAGTGTGTAGAGGAAAGATTTTTTCATCTTTGTATCTACGCAGCTGATGTATTCGTCTGCATATTTGTAGCCTTCGTTGAACTCTTCACGTGTAAGACCCATAACTCCGCAGAGTGTTTCGTAAGCCTTCGTGTAGTATTCAACGTAGTAGTCAAGAACAGCTGTGATAGCCGCAGTATCTTTCATTGCAGCATACTCGTCTTTCGTGTATGTTGTAAGAAGCTGAGATTTGAAATCTTTCTTGATCTTTGCAAGATAGTCTTTGTAAAGTGTATTATCTTTTACTTTGAGAATATCGAGTTCCTGCTTTGTAATGCTGTATTTGGAAAGGATAGCATTATCGTAAATCCATGTTTCGAATTCAGACTGGGAAGAGAAGCCCTGGCTTCTGTAGAACTGTTTTCTGATTACATCGAGAATCTTGTCTGCGAGTTCTACATAGTTCCAGCCGTCGATCTTAGCCTGGCTTGCACCGCCGATATCTCTGAGCCATTCATTGTACTGCGCTTTAGCTGTCTGCAAAGGAGTACCGAATTCAAGTGCTTTTTCTTTGATTGTAAGGAATTCAGCCCATGTGTATGTGTATTCCTGTTTTGTTGCACGGTCTGTAAACTTGAAGTTTGTTGCGATGAAGTCTTCTACGAGTGTCTTATAATCTTCTTCTGTGAGGTTATTTTCTTTTTCGTAGTTAGCTTTGAGGTATTCATATACCGCTTTTTCGAATTCAAGCGCGCCGAGAACACCGTATTTCGCTTCATAGTCTGCTTCAGACATATCAGCAAAAATTGTTTCTTTCGCAATTACTCTGAGGCTCTTGATATTGTCAAGGTAGCCTTTAGCTTTTTCTCTTGCTGTGTTGTATGCAACGTAACCTACAAGGTTGCCGGAAATCTTCTGGCCTACGAGAGCATCGATTTCTTCAAGTGTTGCAATCTTGCCGTATCTGTTTTCGATATACTGCTGAGCGATAGTTTCTTCAACCCATACGATATCGTAGGATTTTACAAGCTCTGCTGCCTTTGTTTCGTCGGAAGCTCTGCCCTGTTCAACAAGCTCTTTGATGATAAGGTCGCGGTATTTTTCTCTGAGTTCCTTGCGGTAATCTGCAAGGTCTGCTGCAGATGCATTAGCATAATCGCTGTAGGAAATACCCATAGAAACGTCAAGCGCTTCTGCAAGACCTGCTCTTACGAGAATATCCTTGAGGTTTGCCTGCAAGTATGCTTCGTCAACGGGGAAAAGAAGGAAGGGGGAAGAAATAGATGCAAGGTTCGTCTGCATTACGTAAGACCATGCAGAGCCGGATTCGCCGTCGGGCTGGTAGGGGATGTAACCCATGTAAACGTTACCCGTAAGGCTGTTATCCATTATGTAAGAGCCGTTGAGCTGAATAATGGAGCCGGATTCTTCGTGAGGAATATAGTTATATTCTTCGATACCGTACTGGAGAAGGTTTTTAACATCGGGGTCCGTGTTGATAGCTTCGATGATTTCCATAGCGCGAGTGATATCGGATGTATACGCTGTGGGAGCAAGCATACCATCGAAAATAGCTTCTCTGAGAACGAAGGGAACCTGAATTTCTTTTACGAGATATTCAGAATCTTCGCGGTCATATTTTGCCATAATGGAAGCATCGCCCTTTACAACTTCGATAGCGTAACCGTTGAGAACATAATCGTTCTTGCTGAAGTAACCTTCCTTGCGGTACTCTTCCATAAGCTTGAGGTGATCTGTATACTCTTTGATTTCAAAGAGGTTTTTAACTTCGTAGTTTGCATACTTTTCGCCTTCCTCGGGGTTGTAGCCAACGAGCGGATCGAGGTATGCACCGATAGCAACGTCTTCAGAGAAGAGTTTGAATACGCCGAGTGCTTCGGGTTCATCCTTGAAGAGAACGATTTCTTCTTTGCCTTCCTTCATCTTTGCAAGGAAGCCTCTGAGGTCGCCGTAGTTTTTGAATGCTTCGATGTTGAAATCGTATTTTTCAGCAAGCGCTTTGTTAACAACAAGATATGTAGATTCAGCAAGCATATTGTTGTTGGGGATAGCGTTTACTGTGCCCTTAAGAGCTTTGAGCTCTGTGAAGAACGTGGGGTAAATGTACTTCTGAAGGTTTTTGTAGGATTTGAGTGTGGGGTCGATATTTTTATCGAGCAAGAGACCCATATCCGTAAATTCGTCATACATTTTTTCGTCAACGATCATAACGATGTCAACAGGAGAGGGTGCTTCGGGGTAAAGTGTTTCTACTCTGCCGTCTTCATGAACCGTTGTCTGTTCGGAAACATATACAAGGCGTGTTGCAAGTGTTTCAAGAGAAACCTTTACGTCGCCGGATATCCAGTTACCGATTATTTTATCCGTTGTTGATGTTTTGTTCGCCTGTTTTTTGATATAGGCATTGTACTGTGCAATTGCATTGTCATATACCTTATATTCTTTGGCGATTTCAATTCTCTGTTCAACAAGATCCATATATTCTTCTTCCGTTACGAGCGTAAGGTCGATTTTTGTTTTAAATCTTGCTGCAAAGATTTCGTTGAGCGCTTCTTCAACCATCTCTACGTTTTCCTGGTCTGTTTCCTCAGACGTGATGCCTAAGAAGCTGAGTGTTGTGGGGACTTTTGCTGTGGATGTAGTAGTGTTGCTACTGCTGCTGTCTTCGTCTGATCCGCATGAGGTCACAGAGAACACAACACCGAAACATATGCAAAGACAAAGGGTTAACGACAAAATTTTCTTTAACATTTGGAACTCCCTCCGAAAAAAATCTGCACAATTTTCGCTTTTGTGCTAAAGCATACCTTATACAAATTTTATTAATATATAGGGTATTATGTAACAATTCTATTTTACCTCAAAAGGCTTTTTGTGTCAAGGTCTTTTTTGTTTTTGACCGACATCAAAAAGCCGCATTTTGAGCAAATTTTTGAGTTTTTTGAAGCTTTTTTCGTTATTTTTCACAAAGTTTTGCCGTGTACTTTATATCGTTCCGTCAATTCGATGTGAAACTTCAACAAGTTTTGCCAATTATTTTGTACACCGCTTGGTTTTTTTATCAGTCAAGATAATCCTTGAGTTTCTTGGAACGGCTGGGGTGGCGGAGCTTACGCAGCGCTTTTGCCTCTATTTGGCGTATACGTTCCCTTGTTATATTGAACTGCTGGCCAACTTCTTCGAGCGTGCGCGTTCTGCCATCCTCAAGGCCGAAGCGGAGCTTAAGCACCTGCTCTTCCCTGGGAGTAAGGGTATGAAGCACCTCGCAAAGCTGCTCGCGCAAGAGCGTGTAGGATGCCGCATCTGCGGGCGCGGGGGAAGCATCGTCCTCTATAAAGTCGCCTATATGGCTGTCTTCTTCTTCGCCGACGGGAGTTTCGAGCGAAATGGGGTCCTGCGCTATCTTCATAATTTCGCGAACCTTTTCAGAGCTCATGTTCATTTCCTTTGCGATTTCCTCTGCGGAAACGTCTCTGCCGTGCTCCTGAAGCATCTGGCGCTGAACCTTCGTTACCTTGTGAATAGTTTCAACCATATGAACGGGAATACGGATAGTTCTTGCCTGATCGGCAATAGCTCTTGTTATAGCCTGTCTTATCCACCATGTTGCATATGTGGAGAATTTATAACCCTTCGTGTAGTCGAATTTGGAAACGGCTTTCATAAGGCCGAGGTTGCCCTCCTGAATAAGGTCGAGGAAGAAAAGACCCTTGCCCACATAGCGCTTTGCAATGCTTACAACAAGGCGGAGGTTGGCTTCAACAAGCTCTTTCTTTGCGGCTTCGTCGCCTTCAGACATACGCTTGGAAAGCTCTGCTTCGCGTTCGAGTGAAAGAAGCGGCACTTTACCTATTTCCTTGAGGTACATCTTAACGGGGTCGTCGATAGCCAGGCCCTTCTGGGAAAGGAGCGCTTCCATATTTTCGGCGCTTTCATAGCTTTCGAAGTCGTTTTCTATATCGTCGTCAAGCTTATCGTCGTCTGCAAAATATTCGGTAACGTCGATGCCGAGCCCGTCGAGCGCTTCATAGAGCTTATCGATCTGGTCGATATCGTAATCGCTGTTGCCCAGCGCCATCATAATTTCCGTGTTGGAAAGAGTGCCCTTTGCCTTTGCTTTGTCGATAAGCGTCTGGATATCCACGGTTTTTTCTTCGAGTATATCTTCCTTCGGCTTCTGAGGTGTATTATGACCGAGGTAATCGTCAACATTTATTTCCTCTCTTTTCTTTCTCTTCTTGGGCGCACCTTCGGAAGAGGAAGAAGCAGAGGACGTGCTTTTCTTTCTCGGTTTTCTGGCGGGCGCTTTTACCTCTTCGCCTGCCATTACTTCTTTCTTTTCGTTATTTTCCATTGTTAAACCTCCCACAGTTTAATTTTGAATTTATTTTACTGTTTTTTTCTTTGACTGTATTATTTTCATTGCATCTGCAAGCTCATCGCCGCTATCTGCAACGTGTTTTTCGTTTTTGAGCGAAGCTATGCTGTCGTAAAGCACGGTTTCGTCATTTTTCGCAAGCTGAGCGCGCCTGTGCTGCATATCTGTTATGCGCGCTATTTCCTCTACGGAAAATTCCGCGCCGAGCATGCCTATATCGACCTTGCCCTGCATTTTCTCCATTGCCTCGAAAATGCGCCTGCCAAAAGTAGTTTTGAAATCCTCTGCGGTAAGCGGCGCTTCCCCGCTTCTGACTTTTTCGAAAAGCTCGGGCTTGAGCATTATAATACCGAGTATGGTTTCCTCCGCCCTTGCCGCCTTGGTGTTGCCCACCATTTCGCGGTTGATTCTGTCGCCGTAGCCGGAGGTATCGGAAATTATCTTACGCATTTTTTCACCGCTTTCCTCCCGCTGCTTTCTGCGCCGTATACGCTCCACATCGGAAGCAAGGCTTTTTGCTTCAAGCGAAAGCTTTTCCGCCGCCTTTGCTATATACACGCTTCGCTCCACGCTCGAATATATTTCGGCTATGAGCGCGCATATTTCGTGCGCCGCCTTTACCTTTTCATCGGGGTTTTCTATATCGTGCTTTTTAAGCACACTGTCGCAAAGGAAATCAAATTTACCTCGGCTGCCCTCCAGAAGCTCGCGGAATTTCTGGGCGCCGAATTTTTTTATATATTCATCGGGGTCCTTTGCATCGCGCATTTTAAGCACACTCACCTCAAGCCCCGCTTCCTCCAGCAAGGGTATGGCTCGCTTTGCCGCCGCCTGCCCCGCTTCGTCGCTATCGTAAGATATAATAACTTTTTTCGTGTACTTCGCCATTATGCGCGCCTGCTCTGAGGTCAGCGCCGTGCCAAGCGTTGCAACGGCGTTGGGGAAGCCCGCTATGTTAACGGCTATAACGTCCATATACCCTTCGCAGAGTATAAGGTATTCCTCGCACGCCGTGCGCGCAAAATTGAGCGCAAAAAGGTTGCGGCTCTTTTTGAACACGGGCGTATCGGAGGTATTGAGGTATTTCGGCTTTGTTTCATCGTCTGTCGCTCTGCCGCCAAAGCCCACAACATTGCCAAAGTTATCTATTATCGGGAAAATGAGCCTGCCGCGGAAATAGTCGAAATATTTCCCCGTGCGCTCGCTTTTGCCGCAAAGGAAAGCCTCGCGCAGCTCCTCGTCGCGGTAGCCCTTCGCGTTCATATAGTTGCGCAGGGCGTTGAAATTATCGGGCGCAAAGCCCATGCCGAAGCGCTTTACCGCCGCGCCCGAAAGCTTTCTTTTGGCAAGGTAGGCGCGCGCCGCCTCTGCGCACGGCTCATAGAGCATTTTATTGAAGTACCGCGCCGCTTCCCTGTTCATTTCGTGCATACGGGAGCGCTTTACAATTTCGCTTTTATGGTCGCCGTCGCTCGGCATCTCCAGCCCCGATTTTTTTGCAAGAAATTCAAGTGCAGATATATAATCCAGGTTTTCGGCGCGCATAATAAATGTGATAACGTCGCCGCCCGCGCCGCAGCCGAAGCACTTGAACGTTTCCGTGTTTGAAAACACGGTAAACGACGGCGTTTTTTCCGAGTGAAACGGGCAAAGCCCCACTTTGTTGGAGCCTGCTCTTTTCAGGTTTACGTAGGAGGAGATAACGTCGTCTATTCTGTTTCTGTATTTAAGCTCTTCCACAAAGCCTTGTGAAATCTGCAAAATATTTCCTCCCTTTCCATATATTATATAATGTATTGTTTTTATTTATATAGTTTTTATTTGTTTATATATTGCCGCTTCAGTTTACATTCCATTCCTTCGGCACGAACAAATCTTCAAAGAGTTTTATGGCATATCTGTCTGTCATTCCCGAAATGTAATCGCAAACGCGGCGCTCCGTGCTATCCTCGCCATCGCGCAGGTATTCTGCCGGCATAGCCTCCGGGTGCTTCACGAAATATTCGTAAAGCTTGAAAAGAAGGTCCATAGCGCGCTTTTCCTCGCGCTTTGCCACGGGGTTGGTATATACGTTTTCCATAAGGAAATCGCGCAGAGCCATGGTCGCTTCGTAAACGTGCGCCTCCATAGCAACCTCGTTTTTGCCCGTGCTTGCGGTTATAACGCTCGTCACCATGGTGTTTATGCGCTCCGAATTGGTTTTGCCCAGCACCTCTGTAAGCTCTTTCGGTATATCGCCGTGGCTCAGCACGCGGGCGCGCACGGCGTCGTCTATATCGTGGTTTATGTATGCAATTCTGTCGGCAAACTTCACAAGCCGCCCCTCAAGCGTTGAGGCAAGGTGCTTGCCCGTGTGGTTCACAATACCATCGCGCACCTCGAAGGTGAGGTTAAGCCCCGCGCCATCGCGCTCCAGCTTTTCCACCACGCGCAGGCTTTGCTTATAATGTGCAAAATCGGGCGAAAAACACTGGCGCAGCACGTCCTCGCCCGCGTGGCCGAAGGGCGTGTGCCCAAGGTCATGGCCGAGCGCTATAGCCTCTGTCAAATCTTCATTCAGAAAGAGTGCGCGCGCCATCGTCCGCGCTATCTGCGTAACCTCCAGCGTGTGGGTAAGCCGCGTTCTGTAGTGGTCGTCCTCGGGGCAGAGGAAAACCTGCGTTTTATGCATAAGCCGCCTGAACGCCTTGCAGTGTGTTATGCGGTCGCGGTCGCGCTGAAACTCCGTGCGCACGGTGCAAGGCTCTATGGGGTGCTCCCTGCCCTTGGAGTTCACGGAAAGTGTGGCAAAGGGCGAAAGCATAGCCTTTTCCCTTTCGTTCATAAGCTCGCGTACCGTCATAACGTCAGCCCCTTTCGGCATAAATTGCTATTGTTTTTCACAATATACAATAATATACGAAAAGAATTTTAAAAATCCTTTTTTATTTTTAAAATTTTTTGAAAATTTTCGAAAAATTTTATTTTTTGCAAAATTTAATAATATGTTACAGTACCTTCTTTTGCAACTGCACCGTCTGTGCAGTAAACGGTATAATCAGGCGTATTATAATCCCAATCATATTCTTTTGAAATCGCAAGCCATTCCGAAACAGAACCTTGATACGTGATCGTCATCAAATCAAAGCAATTACGAAATGCAGAAATACCGATGGTTTTGACGCTGGCGGGAATAGTTACGATTGTTAAATTATCGCAATTATAATAAGCAAAAGTTCCGATTTCAGCAATACCGTTCTGCATAACCACACTTTTCAGCTTACTGTCAGCATAGAAAGCATTATTGTCTATTCCTACCACTCGGTTTCTTGAGTAAGGCGAACGCTCCGGTATTATTAAATCTGTATCTATGCAAATTCCTTTTCCGGTAATTTTACATTCCCTGTTAGAAATATCCCTGTATTCAAGGCCCAACGCCTCATGAGGAAGAACAAGCCAGAGAACAAACGAAATTACCAGAACAGCAATGAGCAAAACAGATACTATATCGATTGCAATATCTAGAGGTCTTGAATATTTTTTCGGCATTTTCAGCTTGTAAGAATTTCTTCTGTTGTTCATATACTCTCCCCATCATTTTTATAAAAAGCAGCCGCCTTATTTAATCTCATTTTTCCTCGTCGAAATATTCGCGCAAAAGCGCGGGCTTACGCTTGCCGTTTGTTGCCGCCGTTATGCGTGCAAGCACTTTGCCCACATTTCTTTTGGGCGCGCACCACCTGAGCGTAACGCCGCTTCCGAAATCGGAAGCGGTTATTTTTCCGCCCGCAGAGTTTATTTCGTAAAGAAGCTTCTGGTATTCCGTGTATTCTATTTCAAGCGAGTATTCCTCGTACTCCTCGAAGAAGGCGCACTCCGCCGCCGCCACGGCTGCCGCCGCCGCGCCCGAATAGGCGCGCGTAAGCCCGCCCGCGCCGAGCAAAATGCCGCCGAAAATGCGCACGACCGTTACAAGCGTGCCCGTAAGCCCGTTTTTCTTTATAACGTCAAGCACGGGCGGGCCGCCCGTGCCCTGCGGCTCGCCGTCGTCGCTGT
>JAFTNI010000086.1 GCA_017451975.1 Clostridia bacterium | reverse complement strand
GAGACCAGATAAGGCAATGAATATAGAAAAGCCTAATATAACGGCGGTAGATTTAACAGAAGACGGCAGACACGGTTCCTTTATCGTAGAACCCCTTGAAAGAGGTTACGGTACAACGATAGGTAACTCGCTTCGCCGCGTACTTCTCAGCTCGCTTCCCGGCGTTGCCGTAGTAAGCATAAAGCTTTCCGGCGGCGGCAAGGACGTGCTTCATGAAATTTCTACTATCCCCGGCGTAAAAGAAGATGTTTGCGAAATAGTTTTGAATGTTAAAGGCATTACAGCGAAGCTTTTCTCGAACGGTCCGAAAACTGTTTCCATTGACGTTACAGGCGGTATGGACGTTTGCGCAGGCAACATCGTTTGCGATGACGAACTTCAGATACTCAACCCCGAACATCACATAGCTACGGTAAGCGAAGGCGTTCGCTTCCACATGGACCTTACATTCGACCATGGCCGCGGCTACGTTACGCAAGAAAGAAACAAACAGCTTTACTCTTCGGGACAGTTGGGCGTTATCTTCGTAGACTCGATTTTCACGCCCGTATACAACGTAAGTTACCAGGTTGATAATACCCGTGTTGGTAATATCACAGACTTCGATAAGCTTACACTTGATGTTTTGACCAACGGTACGCTCTCTGCAAGAGAAGCGGTATCGCTCGGAGCCAAGATACTCAACGAGCACCTCAACCTCTTTGTTGATCTTTCCGATGAAGCAAGGAGCGCAGAGATAATGGTTGAAAGAGAAGAAACCAAGAAAGAAAAAGTCCTTGAGATGACCATTGAGGAGCTTGACTTGTCTGTACGTAGCTTCAACTGCTTGAAGCGCGCAGGCATCGACACTGTCGAGGATTTGACAAGCAAGACAGAAGACGATATGATAAAGGTCAGAAACCTCGGCAAAAAATCCTTGGAAGAGGTTATTCAGAAGCTTCAGTCTCTCGGCCTTACGCTCAGAAAAGAAGAAGAATAATCTTTCAGGATTATACATTAAAAATTTGCGGATAGAATCCTTTTGAAATTCTGTAAAGGAGGAATAGAACAATGCCCGGAACCAGAAAACTCGGCAGACCTACTGCCCACAGACAGGCTATGCTCAGAGGCATGGTAACATTGCTTTTGGAAAACGGTTCGGTAGAAACAACTCTTACTCGTGCAAAAGAAGTTAGATCTCTTGCAGAGAAGATGATCACATGCGGCAAGAAAAACACACTTGCTTCTCGTCGTCAGGCATACGCTTTCATCACAAAAGACGAAGTTGTTAAGAAACTTTTCGATGAAATCGCGCCCAAATATGCAGATAGAAACGGTGGCTACACAGCTATTTACAAGCTCGGTCCCCGTCGCGGCGACGCTGCCGAAACAGCTATTATTAAGCTTGTTTAATTAAGATAAATAAAAAATCGTGAGCCGAAGCTCACGATTTTTTTTGTTTTTGGAACTTGCTTTAACGAGATATACGCATCTCATTCTCTCTCAGAAAAGGTCTTCAGGCAAATGCGCGAGTGTGTTTTTCACAAGAGATGCTATAGGCATTTTATTTGCCCATCTTATCGTCGTTTCGAGTGTGCCGTTCAGAGGTTTTTTCCAGTATTCGTCAATAGCACTCTCTCCGCCGCGCATACCAAGCACGGAGCCGACTGTCGCGCCGTTGCAGTCCGTATCAAAGCCCGTTTCAACGGACATACAGATGGACTTACTGTAGTCTCCCTCGCCATAGAGCAGGGAAGCAACAACTATAAGAGCATTGGAAATGGTGTGGCACCAATCGTGTGCATCCTCATCGTTCCATTCTGCGTGGATATCGGCAAAGGCTTCCTCTTTCGTAACGCCTGAGTCATATCTTTCCACAAGGCGCATTATCGCCTCGTAAAGGCGCGACGTTGCGGGAATTTCGGCAAGACCGCCGAGTATTATATCCTTTATGTTATCGGTTACAGCCGCAATAGCGATCATCGCTGCCACAAACATTTCGCCGTAGATACCGTTTTTAACGTGAGAAATGCAGGCATCCCTGAATGCCATTTCAGCCGCAAGCTCGGGGTTGCCGGGGTTGATATAGCCAAAGTAGTCGCCGCGTATCTGTGCGCCTATCCATTCGCGGTAGGGATTTTTGTAGACCGCGGAGGCGGGGGGCAAATAGCCCTGGATATAGTTTATGTAAGCAAGGCGCTCTGCCGTGCAGTAGGAGTTTTTATATTGCCTTTCGATCCAGCACTCGATAACATCCTTGGACGTGAAATCCTTTCCGTATTTGGAAATGAGTTTCATCGCCATAACGGTATAGTTGGTATCGTCGTCGATGGGAGCGCAAGTGATCTCGTCCGCAAAGCAGGAAGCCATAAAGTTATATTCATATTTTGCCTGAATTTCCTCGGTGATATCGCTTTTGTAGATGTAACGGTGCAGGGGGTAGTTGCCTGTTTCCTTGAGGAATGGCCAAAATTCACGAACCTTGATGCCCTCAACCGCTTTACCGAGCAAGCAACCGCAAATTCTTCCGTACCAGGCGCCGCTTATTTTTTCGCTGAAGGCTTCCTTGCTCGCGGGTATATTTACCTTGAAGCTGTAGGGCTTACGAAGCTCCTTTATCTCTTCGAGAGAGGAAGGCTCGTTGTACTTATAATCGGCTCTTGTTTCCGCATTCTTTACGATGCTGTAAAGAATATTTGTGAGTTCCAGCTTGTACCGATCGAAATCGAGGCTTTGTGCTACGTCAAAAAGAGGCTTGTACTTTTCAATGTCAAGCCCTTCCTCGATGGATTGCCTGTACTCAATATCGATTTGCCTTGAGTAATCGTCCCAATCGCGGAATCCGCTTGGATCGGGCTGGATGTTGTACTTTGTGTTGTAAGACATTATCTTTTCTCCTTTATCGTGAGTGTATAAATATCGCTTTTGCCACCCCCGAAACGTAAATTTATGTTGGGTTTGTATATTTTTTCGCAACAATTGCGGGTTTCTTTCGTGCGATATTTATAATGTTATCTTAATTTTAACATGATAACACTTAAATGTCAACTTTATTTTGATCACTTTCCGGCTATTTGCAAGAGCGGATCCACCGCGGTGATGCCGCCGAACCGGCTATAATCAAGCCGATTTATTTAAGATAAAGAAAAACGTGAGCCTTGACTCACGATTTTTTGCGTAATGGAAAAATGAGGTATGTTTCAAAATACAACTGCAAACTCTTCACTTATGTTTCTAACGGAAAAGTTGACGGTACAGAAATTTCGGCAGATGGTTTACTTCCTTCGGTAATTTGTGTTATAATGGGAGTAAGGGAAAGCCTTCCTCCGGGAGGAAGGTGGCACGCGAAGCGTGACGGAAGGAGCACGCGTGACTTTAAGCTTGAGTTAACTTCATTGTGATGCACGCTTCCTCAGTCAGCCTTTCTGACAGCTCTCTCTCGTAGGAAGCCTCATGACACGCAAACTTTAGATGTAAGGGATTTGCACAATGCTCGTGCAATACAATAGCTAACCCGTCGATAAAGCAGAACGATAAATAATAATTTAGCGAGGTGATGTTGCTATGAATAGAACTGCTATGAATAGAACATTGAAGTGCAACGGTGAACTTGTAAATGTAAACGGACATAATATTCATATATATAGATTGGGAAACATAGGCAGCACCAAAATCGTTCTTATGTCAGGTTCTGGAACCGTTGCCCCTGTATATGATTTCAAAATACTTTACGAAAAGTTGTCAAAAAATTTCAGGGTGATTGTAATTGAAAAGTTTGGATACGGATATTCGGATATTTTTGATTCTCCTGCTAATATAAATGCGATCGTTTCAACACAAAGGAAGGCTTTGGAAGCAATCGGCGAAAATGGCCCCTATATTCTATTGCCGCATTCTATGTCTGGTATAGAAGCATTAAGGTGGGCACAGATGTATCCCGATGATGTTATGGCAATAATCGGAAATGATATGTGTACACCCTTAACGTACAGAGTATGGACCGACGAAAAAGTTGAAAAAAAGATAAATTTGATGAAGTTTGCAACAAAATATAAATTGCAGGGAGTGTTATGTCAGTTAAGCAATCGTTGTTTGAACAAATCAGAAATTGAGCAGCACAAGCTGTTGAGAAAGAGAAATGCTTTTAACATCTGCTGTATCAACGAATCTAGAGAAATTTTAAGAAATGTAAGTATTGTAGAAAAAGATGGATATAAAAAATGTCCAGTTTTACTGTTTGTATCAAATGGGAAACAAACTCAAGGGCATTGGTTTGATGCGCAGAAAGAATTTTCAACAATTCAGAATGCCAGGTTAATTAGTTATGATTGCGGTCATTACATTCACCATTATAAAAGCAGCGAAATGTGTGAGGAAATAATCAGATTTGTGAATTCATTAGAGAAATAAATTCCAATTTATCTAATATCAAACGCCGACAGAACTCAAAAATCTGTCGGCGTTAAACTTATGTCTTGATATCCTTTTAATTTTTCAACCATTCGGAAATCTTTTCGCCGTCGGCTTTGCCGAGCGAGTAAAGGCTTTCCAAGCCCTTTTTCGTGCGCTTTGTGGCGGTTACGCCGAATGTTTGCTCGGGCGCGATGAATAAAAGCCTGTTCATAGATGCATATTGGTTGGCAAGTGCTATGGAGCGCTCGTATTTTTCCGCGCGGAGCATAAGCCTGTTGGCGGAAAGCGGATATTGATTCTTTATGAGGTTGGCAAGGAATACATCCGTTTGGTAATCGAAGGGCTCGTCCATCGGCTTGGAAAGCAGAAGCACCACTCTGTCGCAACCCTCCAAAAAGGCCTTTTGTATCGGCACCGGGTCTGCAAGAGCGCCGTCGAAGTAAAGTCTGCCGTTTATATCAAACGGTTTATTTATGCCGGGAATGCTGGATGAGGCCATAAGCACACGGCAATCGTCTTTTTTTATATTGTTTCTTGTAAAGTAAACGGGGTTTCCCGAAACGGCATCTTCCGCAACTACAAAAAAATCTGCCGGGTTTTTCTTGTAAGCGGCGTAGTCCAGCGGGTTTTCGCCGTCGGAATTACCGAGAGTGCCGTATATGTAATTGAGATTGAAATAGGAGCCGCTGAAAAGAAAATTTCCCAAGCCCATGTATTTTTTGCGGAAAGAGTATTCATGATAAAATTTGAAATTACGCTCTTTCTGCCCCGCAAGGTATGTTATAAGGTTTGCGCTTCCCGCAGAAACTCCCACGCAGCAATCGAATTTTATATTTGCTTCCAAGCAGTAATCAAGCACGCCTGCCGCATATATGCCGCGCATACCGCCGCCTACGTCTACAACACCGAGCTTCATAGAATATCTCCTTTCTCAAATTTAATCGGTGAATTTATTATATCAAAAAAGTATTTGATTGTCTATAATTACGGCAAAAATATTTTATAAAGTGGAAAAAAGAAACGGGAAGTGATATTATATAAAAATGTTGCCATGCTTATTTATTGGATTTTAAAATTGATTTCCCCGAAAAAGCCCGTGCGTCTTGACGGCGCACGGGGTTTTATGGTAAAATAATATAAAAAAGAGGTTGGGAAATGAAAGAAAAATATACTTGCTTTGCCGTGCCGAAAATGGTGGCGCTTATTGCTTTGATCGCTCTTATGCCGACAATATTGTTCGGCGTGTTTTTTGCAGTTATGTTCAGCCCATACTCGCTGATCGTTTTCGCCGCAATATTCATTTTTATACAT